>CAYYGM010000175.1:0-7733 GCA_964471555.1 uncultured Phycisphaeraceae bacterium | reverse complement strand
GAGCCATCAGGGACAACGCCCCAGACTCAACCCTCGTGGCTCATGGCTAGTGGCATCTCACACGCTTTCTTAGATGTCGGTGAATTCGCCGGGTCAGGGCGGGGTTGTGTTAATATCTTCAGGTTCGTGTGAAGCTTTGTATGAGGAGTGCATGGATGAAACGTTTGCAATGGTTGGTGTGCGTGCTGGCGGCGATGCTGTGCGTGGTGGCACAAGCGGCTGAGCCTGAAGGGCTGGTCAAGCGGGTGATGGTGGTGAGCTTCGACGGTTGTCGGCCGGACCTGCTGCTGCTGGCGGATTGTCCCAATGCCCGGGCGCTGATCGCGCGAGGCAGCTACAGCATGTGGGCCGAGACGACGCCGATGGGCGTGACTTTGCCGTCGCACGTGAGCATGATGACCGGGCGTGAGATCGAAGATCACGGCATCACGTGGAACAGCTCGCAGCGGCCGGACGACATCACCTATGAATATCCGCAGACGCCGACGCTGTTCGAGCTGGCCAAGGCGGCCGGGTACAGCACCGCGATTGTGTCGGGCAAGAACAAGTTCAAGACACTGGCCAAGCCGGACACGGTGGACTGGCTGGTGGTGCCGAAGGGAACGAAGGAAGACGACGTGACCACGTCTGAGGAAGCGGTGAAGATGATCAAGGAGCATCAGCCGCAGGTGATGCTGCTGCACTTTGCCGAGGTGGACACGGTGGGTCACCACGACGGCTGGGGTTCGCCGGTGCAGTTGAAGGCGATCGAAAATGCGGATGCCTGTCTGGGCCAGGCCCTGGCGGCACTGAAGCAAGTGGGGCTGCTGGATCAGACGTTGATCATCCTGACAGCCGACCACGGCGGTTGGGCCAAGAAGCACAACGGCAGCGATCCGCGCGGGCTGATAATTCCGTGGATCATCGTCGGGCCGGGGGTGAAGGAGAATCACGACCTGACGCTCGATCCGGACTTGGTGGTGCGGACATATGACACGTTCGCCACGGCCTGTGCGTACCTGGGGATCGCGGTGCCGGCCGACAGCGATGGTAAGCCGGTGACGGAAGCGTTTGAGGGGAAACTCGAATGACGACGGCCGCAACAGCGGCTCCAGCCGCTAAATTCGAAATTCGAATCAATGACGAATGCCCGAATGGCAAATGACAAATGTTCCGTGGTTTCGTCATTCGTCATTCGGACATGGATTCGTCATTCGAATTTCATCATTCTTTATTCGGGTTTCCGCGCATGGCGCGGGCGGCGGCGGTCATGTAGGGCAGACCGCTGAGCAGTGTGACGAGAATGGTCAGATAGACCAGCACATCGCGGGTGATGGCCAGCCAGCGGTGGTCGGGGTCGGTGGGATCGAGCAGGATGATGGCCAGCACCACGGGGACGACGACGGACTGCAAGATCATTTTCCACTTGCCCAGTCGCATGGCGCCGAACTTGTGGCCGCTGCTTTCCATGGCGGCCCGGACACTGGTGACCAGCAACTCGCGGCTGAGCACGACGACGACCATCCAGGGATAGACGCCGCTGACCAGTGAGCCGTCGTGAGCGATCATGCGCGGCCCGGCCAGGTAGATGAACGCGCCGAGCACCAGCACCTTGTCGCAGACCGGGTCCATGATGCGGCCGAAGGCGGATTCGACGTTCCACTTGCGGGCCAGGTGCCCGTCGAGCAGATCGGTGATGGCGGCGAGAATGAACAGGACGATGGAGGCGATGAGGATGCAGTTCAAATTCGAAATTTGAAATTCGAAATTCGAAATTGGAGAGAAGCGATATTGATTGAGCACGACAAAGAAGATCACCGCCAGAACCAGGCGCAGGACGGTGAGGATGTTGGGCAGGTGGCGGCGCACGAGTGATAGTGTAACGGCAGGGACGCAGAACGCGACAAGTCGCGGCGCCACATAAAAAACGCAGCGGCCACGATCGCGCAGGGGAACACTTGCGGGGGTTATTTCAGGTCGTCGAGGGAGAGGTTGCCCAGGCCGATGCCGCCGACGTCCATGCCGCCCTTGAGGTTGGATGGGGGCTTGCGACGGGCGGCCTGCGGCTTGCCATGGTGAGCGTGATGCGATTCCTCACGCTGGATCGGCTGCTTGAGCGAGAGGCGGATCTTGCGGTCCTCCTCGTTGACCTCCAACACGCGGAACTGCTTGACATCACCGACCTGCAAGACGTCGGAGACCTGCTTGACGTGCTCGTGTGACAGTTCGGAGATGTGCACCAGGCCCTCGACGCCCGCCACCAACTCCACAAACGCGCCGAAGTCGGTCAGGGCGATCACCTTGCCGTCAACCATGCTGCCGCGGGCATAGGTGTGCTCGGCGCCCATCCAGGGATCACCCTGCGACTGCTTGAGGCTGAGCGTCAGGCGATGCTTGGCCGGCTCGATGCTCAGGACTTTGAGGTTGATCACCTCGTTGAGCTTGACGACGTCTTCCGCCTTGCCGATGCGCTTCCAGCTCATCTCGCTGATGGGCAGCAGACCTTCAACGCCGGGCTCGAGTTCGACGAACGCGCCGAAGCTGGCCGTGCGCAGGACGCGGGCGGAGACCTGGTCGCCGACCTTGATGCGCTGCGTGATGGAGGACCAGGGATCAGGCTGGACCTGTTTGAGGCCGAGGCTGATGCGGCCTTTTTCCATGTCGATCTTGAGCACCTTGACCTGCACGGTCTGGCCGGTCTGCACGATCTGCGAGGGATCATCAACGTGGCTGTAGCTCAGGTCGGTGACGTGGATCAGGCCGTCAACCCCGCCGAGATCAACGAACGCGCCGAACTGGGCGAGGTTGGTGACTTTGCCTTCGCGGATCTGGCCGACCTCGAGCTCGCCCATGATGTGCTTCCTGGCCTGTTCCTGCCGGTCATGAAGCAACTGGCGGCGAGAGAGCACGACGCGCTTGGACTTGCGGTCGATTTCCTGCACGACGCCTTCGAGTTTCTGGCCGACCAGCGACTCGAGGTGATCGACGTGGTGCAGATCGATCTGGCTGGCGGGCATGAAGGCACGGATGCCGCCGATCATTTCCAGGTCGAGGCCGCCCTTGTTGGTGGCGACGGCGCGGGCTTCGACGACTGCGCCGCGGGTGAGCTGCTGCCAGGTGGCGCGGCTGACGGCCCCTTCGCGCGAGAGGTAGATCAGACCTTCCTTCTCGTCAATGTGATCGAGCACGAAGTCCATGATCGAGCCCAGTCGCGGCGGGCGATCGAACTGGCTTAGCGGCACGAGGCCCTGCATCTTGGCGTCTTCGCCGGTCACTTCGACGAACACGTCATCGCCACGGATGGCGGCAATGCGGCCGCGGCGAAACTCGTGGTGAATTTCAGGGGGTGCTTCCTCCTGCTCTGCGGACGCGGGGTCGCCAGCACCTTGGGCTTTACCTTCCGGGGGGGGCGAGGCCTGCTCCATCAATTGCTCGATGGATTGATCGCCCAGCGCGGCTTCAATCTCACGCTGCAATTGTTCGTCAGCGGAAAGAGGAGAGGAGTTAGACGAGTCGTTGGGGTTTGGTACCGAGGTCATGGAATCCCACCAGCCCCCGGAATGTTCGCTCCAGGAGGCGTCGCACACCAGGATTGAACCAGTTAGCTTACCCCGACTTGGGGTGGGGTGTAAAGCGGCTCACGTAAAGATTATGCGGGCAGAAAAAACGCAGCGGTTTCTGCGCCCAGTCCCCGGCATAGTCCACGCCGATGCGCGGGGAGGCGGCGATGGCGGTTGAGGGCAGCGTGCGGGCACGAAGTTGCTCGATGAACAGCCGATCGCTGGTTTGCAGATCTTCGCCATCCAGATTCCGGTCGATCTCCAAGGCGGCACAGAGCTTGGCCGGGCCGGAGCAGAGGTCGCGGGGGCGTTTGGCGGCCGGTCGCCGCTGGAACATCGCCTCCAGGCCCTCGGTCGGCTCGATGGCCCGCAGCAGCACAGCCGTGGGCTTACCCGGCCCCTGGGCCACCACGTTGCAGCAGTAGTGCATCCCATAGGTGAAATAGACGTAGGCATGGCCCCCATCGAGCCACATGGAGGCGTTCCGGGCGGTTTTGCGGCCGCGATAGGTGTGGGCGGCAGCGTCATTTAGGCCCAGATAGGCCTCGGTTTCCACGATGGTGCCCGCCAGCCGCTGGCCGTCGTCCAGGATACGGACCAGCCGCTGACCGAGCAGGGCCCGGGCCAGGGCCACCGGGTCGCGGCGGAAGAAAGTTCGTGCGGGCCGACGGTCCATAGCGAGGCAGTGTAATGGGGGAAGGCTGGAGGGGGGAAGGCTTGAGGCTTGAGACATCAACCGCACCCCTCAGGCCTCAAGCCTCACCCCTTCACCCCCTCACCCCTCACCCCTTTTCTTGCCTTAGCAATTGGCATTGTCGATTCAGCAACGTAGAATGATTCGATTATCCATACACCGCCCTTCGCCGCGGGAGGCGAGCCAGAATGCCCACCGAATCGCCCAGTGACTCCCATCCACATCAAGACCTTCTCAGTGCGGTGATCCGCTTTGCCGGCGACTCCGGCGACGGCATGCAACTTGCCGGCACGCAGTTCACCGATACCTCGGCCATCATCGGCAACGACGTGGCGACTTTGCCGGACTACCCGGCCGAGATTCGCGCTCCCGCCGGCACGGTGCCGGGGGTCAGCGGGTTCCAGATTCACTTCGCCGCGGAAGACATCTTCACGCCCGGCGACACGGTCAACGCCCTGGTGGCCATGAACCCCGCAGCCTTCAAAGCCCACATCGACGACGTCGAGCCCGGCGGCGTGGTCATCGCCAACGAGGATGAGTTCAACAAGGTCAACCTGCGCAAGGCCGGCTATCCCGAAGGCTACACCCCGCTGGACGATGCGCAGTACCTGACGCGCTATCAACTGTTCAAGGTGCCCATCACGCGACTGAACGAAGAAGCTCTGGCGGACACCGGCATGAGCGCCAAGGACGTCGGCCGCTGCAAGAACATGTACGCCCTGGGCATCGCCTACTGGCTGTTCGATCGCCCGCTCGATCAGACGATCAAGTATCTCAATCGTTTCTTCGGCGAGAAGAAGAAACTGCCGCACGTCGCCGAAGCGAACATCAAGACGCTCAAGGCCGGCTACTACTTCGGCGAGACGGCCGAGATGTTCCCGGTGCGCTACCACGTGGCCCGTGCTCCGATCACACCCGGCAAGTATCGCAAGGTCACCGGCGCTGAAGCCCTGGCCATGGGACTGATCACCGCGGGCAAGTTGGCGGAAAAAACCATTTGCTACTGCGGCTATCCCATCACCCCGGCCAGCAACCTGTTGCACGCTCTGGCTGCCCAGCGCCACTTCGGCGTCAAGACCTTCCAGGCGGAAGATGAGATCGCCGCGGTTTGTGCCGCCATCGGCTGCTCCTTCGCTGGTCAGATCGGCGTCACCGGCACCTCCGGCCCGGGCATCGCGCTCAAGAGCGAAGCGATCGGCTTGGCGGTGATGACCGAACTGCCATTGGTCATCGTCAACGTGCAGCGCGGCGGGCCTTCCACCGGTCTGCCCACCAAGACCGAGCAATCCGATCTGCTGCAGTGCATGTTCGGCCGCAACGGTGACGCGCCCGTGGTGCTGATCGCGCCGCAATCCCCGGGTGACTGCTTCGATGCCGCCATCGAAGCGGTGCGCATCGCTCTGCGCCACATGGCCCCCGTGTGCCTGATGGCCGACGGTTACATCGCCAACGGCTCCGAGCCCTGGCTGATCCCCGACCCCCGCAAGTTTGAAGCGATTCCCGTCAAACATCCGACGGCCAACGGCCAGTTCCATGCCTATAACCGCGATGAAAACCTCGCCCGTCCCTGGGCCATCCCCGGCATCGAGGGCCTCGAACATCGCATCGGCGGCCTGGAAAAACAGCACATCACCGGCAACGTCAGCTACGACCCCGAAAATCACCAGTTGATGACTATGCTGCGCAAGGAAAAGATCGACCGCGTGGCCAGGTTCATCCCCGATCAGACGACCTTTGGTCCCGACTCGGGCGATCTGCTTGTGCTGGGCTGGGGCGGCACCTATGGCTCGATCCACACGGCCGTGGCGCGGGCGCAAAAGAAGGGCAAGAGCGTCTCGGCTGCGCATCTGCGCTACCTGCATCCGATGCCGAACAACCTCGGCTCGCTGCTGAAGCGCTTCAAACGCGTCCTGATCCCCGAGCTGAACACCGGGCAACTGCGCCTGTTGATCCGCGGCAAGTTCCTCATCGACGCCCGCGGCCTCAACAAGGTGCAGGGCAAGCCTTTCCTCGTCGAGGAAATCGAGCAGGCCATCGACTTGATGCTGGCTGACAAGTTCGGCGATCGTGAATACCTGATGCCGCACCATCACCAGGTGAAACTGGAAGATCAGGACTACGATTTTCATGCCGCCCCCGTGGGTGTGGCTCAGGAAACGCACGAGAGTTGATCGCAAACAAAACATTCACCGCAGAGGACACAGAGGACACAGAGTAAGACACAAATGCAATCAAACCCCATGTTGCTCCTCTCTGTGCTCTCTGCGTCCTCTGTGGTGAAATCGGTTTGATTGAGTTGTTGAATACGAACACAGGATTTGATCGTGGCTGAAAAACCATTACCCGTGTTGACCGCCAAGGATTTCGCTTCCGACCAGGACGTGCGCTGGTGCCCCGGCTGCGGGGATTACGCCATCCTCAACCAGGTCAAGCGCGTGCTGGCCAAGGTCAATGCCACCCGCCACAACAGCGTCTTTGTGGCCGGCATCGGCTGCTCATCACGCTTCCCCTACTACATGAGCACCTACGGCTTCCACACCATCCACGGCCGTGCCACCGCCATTGCCACCGGCGTCAGGATCGCCAACCCCGACCTCAACGTCTGGGTCGTCACCGGCGACGGCGATGGTCTTTCCATCGGCGGCAACCACCTGCTGCACGTGCTCCGCCGCAACGTCAATGTCAAGATCCTGCTGTTCAACAACCGCATCTACGGCCTGACCAAGGGCCAGTATTCGCCGACCTCTGAAGAAGGCAAAAAGACCCCGTCCTCGCCGCAGGGTTCGCTCGATCTGCCCCTGACGCCGCTGTCGGTGGCGCTGGCCGCCGAGGCAAGCTTCGTCGCCCGCTGCGTCGATGTCGATCCCGACCTGGCCAAGGTGCTCGAACGGGCCGCCGCGCACAAGGGCTCGGCTTTCATCGAAATCTACCAGGACTGCAACGTCTTCAACCACTTCGCCTTCCGTTATGCCACCGAGAAGGACGCCAAGGAAGAGAACATCCTCCGCCTCGAGCACGGCAAGCCGCTGATCTTCGGCAAGAATCGCGACAGGGGTGTTCGCATGACCAGCGAACAGAAGCCCGAGGTTGTGTTGCTGAACGAGTCGGGCGTCAAGGAGGACGACCTGATCTTCCACGACGAGCACGACGAGAAGCTGGCTTTCACGCTGAGCAGGTTGCGCGTTGACGAAGGCTTCCCCGAGCCGATGGGCGTGTTCTACCAGATGGACGACGACTGCTACGAAGACCTGCTGACCCAGCAGATCGAGGAAGCAAAGAAAATCCGCGGCGAAGGCACGCTGGAGAAACTGTTCAACGCCGGTGACGTGTACGAGATCGAGTCCAGCGACGCCCCGCACGGCCTGCACGTGTAAAGCGCGGACAGAATTGTTGATTTGCGAATTGCGAATTGCAATTTGCGATTGTTTGCGTACAGTCCGCATGGTGTCTTCCAATCGCAAATCTAAATTCTAAAATCTAAAATTCGCCTCACTGGCGCA
>CAYYGM010000174.1:0-7770 GCA_964471555.1 uncultured Phycisphaeraceae bacterium | reverse complement strand
GAACCCTAGCACTGCCGCACGCGGCAGTGGCACCCAAAGTGAACCGCGATCCGCTTGCATGCCTTCCGAAGAAATCGGCCGCAAGTCGCCGAATCAGCCGAGGGACAACCGTCAGACCTATACTGTGGGCCATGAACGAAACGGCGTCCAAGGCGCCAACGCCCGTATCCGGCGGGCTGGTGCGCGACCTGAAGCTGTTCGATATCACCATGGTGGGCGTGGGGGCCATGATCGGCGCCGGCATCTTCGTGCTCACCGGCATCGCGGCCGGGACGGCGGGGCCGGCCCTGCTGCTGGCGTTCGCACTCAACGGCGTGGTCACGCTGTTTACCGCCATGGCTTATGCCGAGCTGGGCTCGGCGATTCCCGAAGCCGGCGGCGGTTACCTGTGGGTCAAGGAAGGGCTGCCTTCGTGGAACGCTTTTCTGGCCGGGTGGATGAGCTGGTTCGCCCATGCGGTGGCGGGCAGCTTGTACGCCCTGGGCTTCGGGGCCTACACCTGGCTCGTGCTGCACAACTTCAACATCACACTGTTCGGCCTGCCCGAGGACATGACGCAGAAAGCCCTGGCGGTGGTGGCGGCGGTGGCCTTCGTGGGCATCAACTTCAAGGGCGTCAGCGAAACGGGCAAGATCGGCAACATCGTGACGCTGGCCAAGATCGCCATCCTCGGTTTGTTTGTCATCAGCGGACTGATCGCCATCCTGCGCCATCCGGTGTACCTCGAGAAGTTCACGCCCTTTGCACCCAACGGTTTGTCCGGCGTGTTCATGGCCATGGGCCTGACCTTCATCGCGTTCGAGGGTTACGAGATCATCGTGCAGGCCGGCGAAGAAGTGGAGAACCCCCGGAAGAATATCCCAAGAGCGGTGTTCCTTTCGCTGCTGATCGTGATCCCGATTTATCTACTGGTGGCTTTCACCTGTTTGGGCGCGGTCAATACCGAGAGCGGCGAACCGACCTGGAAATGGTTAGGGGATCACGCGGAACTGGGCCTTGCTGAAGCCGCGCGTCAGTTCATGCCGCTGGGCACCACGCTGCTGCTGATCGGCGGTCTGCTTTCGACCATGAGCGCCCTGAACGCCACCACGTTCAGCTCGACCCGCGTCAGCTTCGCCATGGGCCGCGACCGCAACCTGCCCGATGTCTTTGCCAAAATTCACCAGCGCACGCGCACGCCCTTCATGGCGTTGATCTTCAGCGGCATGCTCATCATCGCCATGGCTGTGGCCATTCCCATCGAAGCGGTCGCCGCGGCGGCGGACGTGATGTTCCTGCTGCTGTTTTTGCAGGTGAACATCGCCGTGATGACCATTCGCCGCAAGTACGGCGACAAGCTGAACTACGGCTACATCATGCCCTTCGGTCCCGTGCTGCCGTCGATCAACATCGCGCTGATCCTGTTCCTGGCGGCGTTCATGTTCCACTTCTCCGCCCTGGGCTGGTTTTTTGTGCTGGGCTGGATCGGTGCGGGACTGGCCATCTATTTTCTTTACGCCTCCGGCCGCGAACGTCAGAAGACCGAGACGCCCGTGGTCCTGCGCCAGCGCCTCGGCGACAGCAAGCCCCACGAGTTTCGCGTGCTGGCGCCGATCGCCAATCCCAAGTCCGCACCCATGATGATCAAGCTCGCCTCTCTGCTGGCCAAGCCCATGGACGGCGAACTGCTGCTGCTGCACGCCGCGCTGATGCCGAGGCAAACCCCCCTGATCGGCAGCACCCATGCCCTGCGCCCGCTGCGCAACCTGATCGATCTGTCGGCCGGCGAAGCGGAAAAGACCGGCCTGCCCCACGAGTCGATCGTGCGCATCGCGCACGCACCCAGTCAGGCCATCCTGCAAACCGCGCGGCAGCAGAAGGCGGACATCGTGATCCTCGGCTGGCGCGGCGCTTCGCATGATCCACAGCGCCGCCTCGGCCGCAACATCGACCGCGTGATGCGCGACAGCGCCAGTCACGTGCTGGCCGTGCAGCAGAGCGTGCAGGTGCCCGCTCGCCGCATCCTCGTGCCGGTGGCCAACCCCGCTCACGCCCGCCTGCTGGCTGCGATCGGCCTGGCCCTGCTCGACCGCGATACACCGCACCACAAAGTCACGCTGCTGCACCTGACTCCGCCCGGCATGGACAAAACGCAGCGCGACAAGCGCATCGAAACGTTGCGCGAGAAGATCGAACAGCCGGTCGCGCTCGACGGCTCCGACGACGGCGAACCGATCGTCCTCGACGGCCGACCCATCTCGCTTCAGATCGAAGAGTCCGCCCACGTGGTGCATCATCTGGTTCAGCAATCGCGCGAGGCCGACCTGCTGATTCTCGGCTCAGCCGAACCAAGCTGGTTCCGCCGCCGCCTGTTCCAGGCCTTGCCTTACCGCGTCGCCCTGCATGCCGCCTGCCCGGTGATCATGGTCAACCAGGCCACGCACCCCTGGAAACTGGGCGTGCAGCAGTTCTTCAATTTCTTCCGCACACTGGACGAAGCCGGCGAACGCGAAGCGGAGGAAGTGGCTGCGAAACACGAGGGCGAAACGGGCACTGAACCCGGGAAGGACGCTGCATCATGACCCTGGAAGACCTGGAAGAAGCGGGCCTGATTCTGCCCGAAGATCAGTGGGGCACGCACGCGCTCAAGACGCGCGTCAATCGTCCGTTGCTGCTGACCCTCGGCGCGGTGACGCTGGTTTCGCTGCTGGTGATGTACTTCGATGACGGCGGCATGTGGACCTGGATCAGCCTGGCTGCCTACATCGCCATGCTCGCTGCGTTCACCTGGCTCAGTTGGCGTGCGGTGATTGACGAATCATAACCCCGCTCCCATCTCGTTGAGTCGAATCCCACCACAACCTTTGCATTCCCACAATCCCCGTCGCCCAGCCCGCTTTTCGCGCTTGGGGCTATTATTAGTTTTCTAGAAAACTAATAATAGCCACGCAGGGTGATTGGAGCGTGCGTGCGGGGGTGAGAGGGCGTGTGTGTGTGTGGCGTGTATGTTGGCGAGTAGGCTTGTGGGAGTGGAATGCGAAAGAGAAGCTGGGGGTGCTGTTACGGTGTGGCGGCGGCAGGGCTGACGGCGGTGGCGGGATCTGTCTGCATGAAGCCGCCATCTTTGAGCCAGGTGACGAATTGGCCGACCCAGACATCGGTGCCGTTGTCCGCGGTGCCCAGGGCGAAGCCGTGGCCGCCGACGTCCAGTTGCACGAACAGGTAAGGCACGCCGGCCTCCTCGGCTGCCGCGGCGATCTGCTCGCTGTTGGCGAACGGCACCACCTTGTCGTCCCTGGCGTGCACGAGCATCAGCGGCGGGGTGTCCGGCGTGATACGCTGGGCGGTGCTGAAGCGATCCTCGACTTCCACACTTGCGCCTTCGCCGATCAGGTTGTTGCGGCTGCCCATGTGGGCGAGATCCGCATGCATCGACGCCACCGGATACACCAGCACCGCGAAGTCCGGCCGACATGATTCATCCTTCAACGGATCGTTCACCGAGGCGTCGCTTTCGTTGTACAGCGTGGTTGCCAAACCCGCCAGGGATCCGCCGGCGGAGAAGCCGATGACGCCGAGGCGATGCGGGTCGATGTTCCATTGTTCAGCCTGGCTGCGCACCAGGCGAATGGCCCGCTGCACGTCCTGCACCGGCGGCGGCAGTTGATCGGGGCCCGGCGTCACGCCGATGGGCAGGCGATATTTGAGAATGAAGGCGGCGATGCCCAGCTTGTTCATGCGGTCGGCGATGTTGTAGCCTTCGCGGTCGATCATCACGCCCCGATATCCGCCGCCGGGGCAGATCACGATGCCCGGGCGGGCCGGGTCCGGATGCTCGGGCAGGAAGACGCTGAGGGTGGGTTGATTGACGTACCAGATGGCGCGGTCGAGTTCGCCGGTCTTGCGGTTGACGCGATACTGGATCACGTCACCATTGATCTCCGGCTTCAGCGGGGCAGGATCCACCGGCCAGAGGAATTCGACGGCATTGGCCCGCGGTTCGATCTGCGATTGCAGTTGCAGCCTTTCGGTTTGCTCAGCCGCCCGCGCGGTGGCCGCACACAGACTCACGATCGCCAGAACACCCAGCACGTCCATGCATCGCTTCATGATTGCCTCGCTTCAGTTTCAATGAGAGTACGCTGCAGCCCGTGAGACATCGTAGCAAGTGATCGCCGGCGTTCAGGATGCCGGTTCACCCGCCAGGAAGCCGGCTTCTTTCAGCCAGGTCAGGAATTTATCCACCCACACGTCGGTGCCGGTCGCGGCGGAGCCGGTGGAGAAGCCGTGCCCGCCGACTTCGAAGGGAAGGAACAGGTAGGGAACGCCGGCATCTTCGGCTGCGATGGCGATGCCCACGCTGTTGGCGATCGGCACGGCGGCGTCATCCCGGGCGTGGCAGATGAACAGCGGCGGGGTGTCGGGGGTGATGCGCTGAGCGGTGCTGAAGCGATCTTCCACTTCCACGCTGGCGCCTTCGCCGATCAGGTTGTTGCGGCTGCCCATGTGCGCGATGTCCGGGTGCATCGACGCCACCGGGTACATCAGCGCGGCGAAGTCCGGCCGACACGACAGGTCTTTCAACGGATCGTTCACCGAAGCATCGCTTTCTTCGTACAACGTGGCTGCCATGCCCGCCAGGTGTCCGCCCGCGGAGAAGCCGATCACGCCCAGGCGATTGGGGTCGATGTGCCACTTGTCCGCTTCGCTGCGCACCAATCGAATCGCTCGCTGCACGTCCTGGATCGGCGGCGGCAACTGATCCGGGCCCGGCGTCACGCCCACCGGCAGGCGATACTTGAGGATGAAACACGTGATGCCCGCCCGGCTCAGACGGTCGGCGATGGCGTAGCCTTCACGGTCGATCACCACACGCAGGTAGCCGCCGCCGGGGCAGATCACGATGGCGGTGCGCTTGGCGTCAGGCTGCCTGGGTAGAAAGACGGTCAACGTCGGATGCGCCACATCGGAGATCGCCCTGTTCAATTGGCCATCTTTGGTGGTGCGATACATCACCGACTCCTGCGTGACGTCCGGCTTCAGCGGCGGGGGATCCACCGGCCAAAGCGCCAGCACCGCGTCCGCCCGCTGCTCGATCTCCGACACCAGCGGCGGCGTCGGCTCCGCATCGGCTGCCCATGCTGCCGCCGCCCACAGGCTCGCTGCCGCCAGCACGCCCCACAGGCCCCACACGCTCAACCATTGTCCGCATCGTTTCATGGCCATCTCACTTGAAATTGGATTTCCCGCCACCAATTTACCACCGTCGCCCGTGGGCCACCTGTTTGGCAGATGGTTGTTCATTTTGACGAGTGCACGGGTGCCATGGCCGCGCGCCGGCCGTGTGAACGCCAGACACACCCGCACGCGGGTGTGGCACCCAGAGTAAACCCCTACCGTTTGGCAACCCCTCGGCCTTCCGCTAACCTGTCTGCCAAAATCGCTCTAACCGCCCAAAGGAACCCCCCAATGTCCTCCTCCGGAAGCAACACCGGCACCATCAGCCAGGTCATCGGCTCGACCTTCGACGCCCAATTCGCGGAAGAAAATCTGCCCGACATCTACAACGCCCTCAAAATCGAGTTCGAAGTGGCCGGCCGGAAGCAGACCCTCGTCGGCGAAGTCCAGCAGCACCTCGGCGGCGGACAGGTCCGGGCCGTCGCCCTCGGCTCCACTGACGGCCTGGCCCGCGGCATGACCGTCTTGGACACCGGCGATCCCGTCGCCGTGCCCGTCGGCAACGAAGTGCTCGGCCGCGTCTTCAACCTCCTGGGCGAAACCATCGACAAGCGCGGCCCGATCGAAGTCAAACAGACTCGTCCCATCCACCGCGAGCCGCCGCTGTTCAAAAACCTTAACCCCCGCACCGAGATGTTGGAGACCGGCATCAAGGTCGTCGATCTGCTCTGCCCCTTCGTCCGCGGCGGGAAGATCGGGCTGTTCGGCGGGGCCGGCGTCGGCAAGACCGTCGTCATCCAGGAGATGATCGCCCGTATCGCTCGTGAACACGACGGCTTCTCCGTCTTTGCCGGCGTGGGCGAACGCACCCGTGAAGGCAACGACCTGTGGCGCGAAATGGACGAAGCCAAGTTCACCGATGCCCAGGGCAAGACCGTCAAGGTGCTCGACCGCGTGGCCATGGTGTTCGGCCAGATGAACGAGCCGCCCGGTGCTCGTCTGCGTGTGGCGCTGTCCGGCCTGACCATGTGCGAAGAGTTCCGCGATTCCTCCGGTAAGGAAACGCTGCTGTTCATCGATAACATCTTCCGCTTCACCCAGGCCGGCTCGGAAGTGTCGGCGCTGCTGGGGCGTATGCCGTCGGCCGTGGGTTATCAGCCCACGCTTTCGACCGAGATGGGCGAGCTTCAGGAGCGCATCACCTCCACCGACAAGGGCGCCATCACCTCGGTGCAGGCCATCTACGTTCCGGCCGACGACTTGACCGACCCCGCCCCCGCCACCGCGTTCAGCCACCTTGACGCCTTCGTGGTGCTCTCGCGCGGCATTGCTGAGAAGGGCATCTACCCGGCCGTGGATCCGTTGGCCTCGACCTCGACCATTCTCGAACCGGGCAACATCGGCAAAGAACACTACGAAGTCGCCCGCCAGGTGCAGTCGATTCTGCAGCGCTACAAGAGCCTGCAGGACATCATCGCCATCCTCGGCGTCGATGAATTGAGCGAAGAGGACAAACTGATCGTAGCCCGTGCCCGCAAGATCGAGCGTTTCCTGTCGCAGCCGTTCTTCGTGGCTGAGCAGTTCACCGGTTTTGCCGGCATCTACACCTCGCGCGAGCAGACCATCGACAGCTTCAAGCGTCTGTGCGCCGGCGAAGGCGACGACCTGCCCGAGAGCGCGTTCATGTACGTCGGCACGTTGGACGACGCCCGCAAGAAGGCTGAAAAGATGGCCGCCAGCGCGGGTGCGTAAAAGCCTGCGTGCCGGGTATAATGAATCCATGCAACGATCGGTGAAAGTCACGATCCGTCCCGGCGAGCGACTCTTTGTGGCTGAGTGCGCCGATATCCCCGTGGTGACTCAGGGCGCGACGGTTGATGAAACGATCGCCAACATCCGCGAAGCGGTGGGTTTGTTCTTCGAGGACGAAGACCCCGCCGCCCACGGCTTCGTCGCTGACCCGTCACTGTTAATTTTGATGGAAGTCGAGCCGATCGCTCATGCCGGGTAAATTGCGCAGACTCTCCAGCCGCGAGATTGAGGCAATCTTTATCAGCTTCGGTTTTGCCCGGGTAAAAGGCGGCAAAGGCAGCCACCTCAAATTGCGCCGCACCCTCGCCGACGGTTCCCGCCAGACCTTGATCCTGCCCGACCACAAGGAAATCGACCGCGGCACACTTGCCTCGATCCTCCGCAAAGCGTCAGCGTATGTGCCGGAGGACGAACTGCGCCGGCATTTTTACGCGGACTGATTTGTTTCCCGCTCCCATTGCTCGATGATTGGCCGCAAAATGTCGGGGATCTTCGCCAATTTGGGATAACGTCGGTCGAGGGCCGTTTTCAGTTTGCGAGTTAATGTTGCGTCGTCAACCGTTTCTCCTGCGGGCCACTCGCAAACCGGTTGAGTGCCCAGTGTAGCCCACCGCGGTCCGAGCTTATCCAGCGATTTGAACAATGCCTTTAAACCAAACTCTTTAGGATCATCTGCCAACCTGGCAATGATGCTTTGGCGCAGTTTCTGATCTTTTAACGGACCAATGCGAAGAAAGGTCCGACAGGAACGCCGCGAACTTAAGCTGTAACTCTGCGTCCTGGCGCGCGTTATGACGATTG
>CAYYGM010000173.1:0-7798 GCA_964471555.1 uncultured Phycisphaeraceae bacterium | reverse complement strand
ATCAGCAAGCGAGAACAATGCGGCGGTATCGTTCCTGGCTTGGCTGATTGTGGTAGCAGGCGTCCTCGCGGCGATCGGCGTGATCTTTGACACATCGCGGCACCAGATGCACTTCCGGGCCTCGGTGCTGGGTGGTGTGCCTGTGTTGTGCAGCGTGCTGGGCGGATTGACTTTTGCACGAAGGAAGCGGCCCAATCGTTTTCAACGTGAAACGTGACAGCCCTCATTCAACAACGGGTAACCTCGCAGTGTGGATGCCGCGAGGCGACCTGATGAACCACCACGGCATCCCAAAGGAGACCGAACTATGTTTCGATGGAATCACGTTTTGGTAGCCAGCGGTTTACTGGCCGGTGCTCTGTTGGTTGCCGGTTGCGCCTCCACAGACAGCAGCAGCACAGCATCGAAAGAAATGCACAGCAACATGCAGGGCATGATGTGTCCGAAATGCGAAACGGTCTGGATCAGAGATCGTAGCCAGCCCGGCTCAAAGATCACCTCGCTGCGTCACAAAACGCAGATGACGTGCCCCGACTGCGACGCCATGGCCAAGAGCCAGCTCATGGAGGACGGGAAGGTGATGTTGCACGAATGCCCGACCTGCAAGGTAAGCCTGGAATCGCTTGCGCCGCGCGAGTACCCGGACCGTGATCTACCTCGAAAGTAGCAACACGCCCGCGAAGGATACGCTTGCCACCCGGTGGCGCTCACCCGCGTCATCGGGTTTTGATGGCAGCCGCAACTCGGCTGCTCAATCCTCAGTCACCCCACACTATTTTGAACCCAAGGAGCCTTGACATGTACCGATCCGTCAGCACGACAATCTTTGCCTCCACGACTTTGGCGATCGCCCTGGCTTGGAGTCCGGCCGCGTGGGCACAAGGGCATGAGGGTCATGCCGAACACGCGGATCATGCGACCCAGCCGGCCGCGCATGAGCACGGAGAAAAAGAAGCGCCCAAGCGGGTGGGCGATGCGTACCCGTTGAATGTGGACCCGGTCACGGGGGAGGAATTGGCCGGGGTCGATCAGCCGGTGGTCCTCTTGCACGAGGGGCGCGAGTTGCACTTCGCCAACGAGGAAAACGCCGAGAAGTTCAAAGCCGACCCCGAGGCTTATCTGCCCAAGATCGACAAACTGATTGTCGAGCAGCAGAAGCCGCTATATCCGCTGGAGACATGCGTGGTGTCAGGCGAAAAGCTCGGCGGCGATATGGGCAAGCCGATCGACTTCGTCTACGGCAACCGCCTGGTGAGATTCTGTTGCCCGGGCTGCATTGGGCAGTTCAAAAAGGACCCGGCGAAATACTTGAAACAGATCGACGCCGCGGTGATCGAACAGCAGCAGGAAGATTATCCGCTCGAAACCTGCCTGGTGTCGGGCGAGAAACTCGGCGGCGATATGGGCGAACCGATCAACTTCGTCTCAGGCAATCGTCTGGTGCGGTTCTGCTGCAAGGGTTGCGTCAAGACCTTCGAGAAAAACCCGGCCCACTACCTGGCCAAGCTGCACCACGAGGCGATGCACGATGAGCACGCGGACAAGCCAGACGCGGAGCATGGTCACAGTGACCACAGTGCGGAACACGGGCACGACGAACACCATCACGCCGACCAACATTGAATCGGCACACCCACCCCCGGAAGATCAGCCATGAAATACCTGCCGCTCTTGTTGGCCGCCTTGACCCTGTCACTCGGCGCTTCGCTTGCCCGCGCCGATGAGCAGGCGTCTCCTGTGGAGCCGGCGCTGACCAACACCACCTGCCCGGTGCAGTTGGGCGAAAAGGTGGACCCGCAACAGTACGTGGACTACGAGGGCCAGCGGGTCTACTTCTGCTGCCGAATGTGCAAGGCCAAGTTCAAGCGTGACCCACAGGCTTATCTGGCCAACCTGCCGCAGTTTGCCAAGGCATCCAGCAACGAATCGCCTCCAATCGCGCCAGCCTCCGTCTCGGAGCACGCTGGCGAGCATTCCGAGCAGGATACTGTCAAACCATCACAGTCAGACACACACGAGGAAACGGATGCTCACGATCACATGGAGGCGACTGCCGACCACGATCACGACCACGCTGCGCACGGCGCTTCCGGGGGCGGGGGCAAGACGGGTCTGGCGAAACTGATCGCATGGCTGGGCAATTTTCACCCACCGGCGGTCAATTTCCCCATTGCGTTATTGGCTTCGGCGGCGCTGGCCGAGTTGTTGGTGATGCTGACGGGCAAGCCGTTCTTCGAGGCAGCGGCCAGGTTCAGTGTATGGATCGGTAGTCTGGGCGCGGTCGGCGCAACGGTGTTGGGCTGGTTCTTCGCAGGTTTCAGATTGAGCGATCCGACCTGGGTGATGACGGTGCATCGTTGGCTGGGCACCGCGGCGGGTGTTTGGTCGGTTGTCGTGTTGGTGTTGTGCATCGCGGCGTATCGGCCGGGCGAAACGGGCAGAAAGTGGCGGACATGGTATCGTTTGGCACTGTTTGGCGGTGCCGCAGCGGTGGCCGTCAACGGATTTCTCGGCGGGGCCATGATCTACGGCCTGGACCACTATGCCTGGTAGGAGCGCCATGAATACCCTCACGACGACGATCGCCTCTTTATCCTTGGCCGGTCTTGCTCTGCTGCTCAGTGCGTGCAGCAGTTCACCTTTGGACGATGCAAATTATCGAGCATGGCGGGAGCACGACCCGGCGTCCTGGCGCATCACCCAAGCCGGCTCGCTGCACGAAGGACAAACACTGCGCAGCCGATTGGTCGAGGCGAAGGACACCACGCCGGATTCGTCGTTTGATCTGACAGCGTCAGGACCGGAGGCATACGTCCGCATTGCCTTGGAGCGTAATCCTTCCATCCGCGCCGCCGAACGGCGAATCGAACGGCTTGGGGCGCGCGTGCCGCAGGTCACGTCGTTGGATGACCCGATGTTACAGGTCGCCCCGATCGGGGAGATGGCCGAGACCGCCGCGGGTCAGGTTGGATTGATGAGCGGCCTGAGCCAGAAGCTGCCGTTCCCAGGCAAGCTGGACACGCGAGGTCGCATCGCCGAGCAGGACGTGGCCATGGCAGCGGCTGAGCTTCAGCAGACGCGCCTTCAGGTCGCCGCTGACACCCGACGGGCGTACTGGAGCTACTACTTTGCCACACAGGCCATCGCAACCACTCGCCATAGCCGCGAACTGCTGTCGCAGTTCCATCAGATCGCCCAAACCGAATACAAAGCCGGCACGCGCAGCCAGACGGACGTGCTGCGTGCGTCGGTCGAACTGAGCAATCTCGATAATGAGTTGGTCGTGCTCACGCAACGTCAGGCCACGGCGCGTGGGATGCTCAATCAGTTGATGGACCGTCCGGTGGATGCGGAATTGCCCCAGCCGGGCGTCATTGAGTTGGAACGGGTCACGACACAACTGGACACGCTACTCGCCCATGCGGCCCAGCAGAACCCCACACTGCGCAAGATACACGAGCGGATCGAGCAGTCGCGCCAGCAGCGCAAACTTGCCCGGCTCAACCGCTGGCCTGACCTGACTGTCAGTGCGACGTACAACGTGGTGGACGACGAGGGACTTTCCATGGCGGCCAACGGCGATGACCAGTGGTGGTTCGGACTCGGCGTCAATCTGCCCATCTGGACCGAGAAGTACGACGCCGCTGAACGCGAAGCGACGGCCGGTCTGTTCGAGGGGATCGCCGACCTGACCGCCCAGCAGAACCGTATCGCGTTCGCGGTGCAGGACGCTTACCTGAAGGTGGAAGCGCAGCAGCAACTCGTTGAATTGTTTCAAAGTACGATCCTGCCGCAGGCACGTCAGACGGTGGAGGCATCGAGCAGCGGCTACCGGGCTGGGAGCGTGGACTTCCTCACACTCGTGGACAACTGGCGGAAGCTGCTGAACTTCGAGTTGATGAATCACCGGGCACTGGCTGAGATGGAGCAGGCGGTGGCGGACCTGGAACTGGCCATCGGCGGCGACGTGCCGCGTGCGCAGAATGCACCTTCCTCCGTCAATCCGAATAAGCCGAATACAGAGCAACCCGACCCTGCGGAAGCGGTCGAGGAGATACCTCAATGAGCCCAGAAAATCCCAAGCAAAACACCCCGGAACAACCCCCGGAACAGTCCTCGCAGCAGCCTCCCAAGGCCATGCGATGGCAGGTGCTTGTCACGTTGTGCGTCGTGGCGCTGGTGGCGATCCTGCTCGGTGCGGCGTTCGCCGGCCCGGTGCGCGGGGGATTGAGTTTGGCCGGCCGACTGCTTGGGTTTGGGCATGAGCACGGCAACGAGGCGGTGGCCGTCACGGACGATTCGGGTCAGGTGCAGTATTACACCTGCGGGATGCACCCGTGGGTGATCCTGCCCAAACCGGGGGACTGCCCCATCTGTCACATGGAGTTGACGCCGATCGACCCGGACAAGTTCACGGGCGAAATCGCCATCGACCCGGTGGTGGTGCAGAACATGGGCGTTCGCATCGCGCCCGTAACGACCGGGCCGCTGACACGCACGATCCGCACGGTGGGTACGGTGGACTACAACGAGAAAACCGTCCGAGACGTGAACATCAAGGTTCCCGGTTGGATTGAAAAGTTATATGTTGACTTTGTCGGCGCGAGTGTGAAAACCGGTGAGCCGTTATTTGATCTGTACGCTCCGCAACTCTACGCCGCGCAGGAGGAATACCTGCTGGCGTTGAAGAACGAAGGGCAGGTTGGTTCACCGACGGCCCCTGACGCGGCACAGGGCGCGACAGACCTGCTGGCGGCTGCACGCACACGGCTGGAATACTTCGACATCACCGACGACCAGATCGAACAGTTGCGCAAGACCGACAAGCCTGCGAAGGCGATGACAATCCGAAGTCCACACACCGGTGTCGTCATCGAAAAGCACGCCAATGAAGGCATGAAGGTCGATCCCGGCATGCGCGTCTTCCGCATCGCCGACCTATCCCGCGTCTGGGTCATGGTGACGCTGTACGAGTACCAATTGCCTTATGTGCAGGTCGGGCAGGAAGCCACGATGTCCCTGGCCTATATCCCTGGTCAGACGTTTGAAGGTCAGGTCATTTACATCTACCCGTATCTGGATCAGAAGACACGGGAAGTTCAGGTGCGGTTGGAATTTGACAATTCCGCGGGCCTACTGAAGCCCGGCATGTTCGCCAACGTGGAATTGCACAACACCCTCGCCGCTGAAAAAACCCTCGTGCCCCGTTCGGCGGTGATCGACACCGGCGAGCGTCAGGTCGCGTTCGTCAGTCTCGGCGAAGGCAAGTTCGAGCCGCGCGACGTGCAAGTCGGCATCGAGACCGGCGATGGCATGGTCCAGATCATCTCCGGTCTCAAACCCGGTGAGATGGTGGTCACCTCCGGCCAGTTCCTGCTCGATTCGGAGTCGAAAATCCGCGAAGCCCTGGCAAAAATGATCCGCGGCGACCTGGCCTCCGATCAGCAGGCCGCTGCCGAAGTCGCCGGCCAAAGCCAGTTGAGCCAACTACCCGAGCCGGTGGCCACCACACTCAACACCGCGCTGGAACACTATCTGGCCATCGCCGACCTGCTCGCGGATGACACGGTCGAGGGTACGGCCGAGCACGCGCGTCCGCTGGCCGAGGCACTGGACAAGCTGGTCACACTCGATATTCCCGACGCTCCGCACTTCTGGCACAAGCACCAGAACGCGATCGCCACCGCCCGCGCCAATGCGCTCAAGCTGATCGACACCACGGACCTTGCCGACGCACGGCTGCAATTCGCGGAGTTGAGCACGGCGATGCAAACGCTGCTGATGGCAACCGGTGTGCCGCCGAGCTTCGGGCGGGAGGTTCAGGCGTTGCACTGCCCGATGTACCGCCAGGGACAAGGCGGAACGATTTGGCTGCAAGGGGCCGGCGAAGTGCGCAATCCGTACTTTGGGTCGAAGATGCTTGGGTGCTTCGATGATCGCTATGCGTTGCCTGTGACAGGCAGCCAGGCTGATACGACGGAAAGCAAACCTGCGCCGACCCCACCGGAGCCAAAGACAGAGGAATCGCCTCCATCGGCGGCCGCGGATCACTACCCGATCGACTTCTGTCTGGTCAGCGGCCAACCGTTGGGTTCGATGGGCGCTCCGGTGAAGGTTGAGTACGAGGGACGAACATTGCTGTTCTGCTGCGAGTCGTGCATCGACGCCTTCCAGGCTGATCCCCGAAAGTATTTACAAAAACTCGACGAAGCAGCAGCCAATCTCGGTAAAACAGGCGGGGGGCACTGAGCATGGTCGCCAAGTTGATCCAATGGTGCGTTCATAACCGCGCGATGGTGTTGCTGTTGACCGCCTTTCTGATTGCCGGCGGCATCTGGGCGGGACGAAACATCACCATTGACGCCATCCCCGACCTGTCCGACGTGCAGGTGGTCATCCGCACCGAGTATCCCGGCCAGGCGCCCCAGATCGTCGAAGACCAGGTGACCTATCCCCTGACCACCGCCATGCTGGCTGTGCCCTACGCCAAGGTGGTGCGCGGCTACAGCATGTTCGGCACGTCGTTCGTCTACATCATCTTCGAGGACGGCACCGATTTGTATTGGGCGCGCTCGCGCGTGCTGGAGCAGCTCAACACCGTCGCTTCGCGCCTACCCGAAGGCATCGCGCCGCAATTGGGCCCGGATGCCACCGGCGTAGGATGGATTTACGAGTACGTTCTGACCACCGGCCCCTATTGCCCCGACCATCCCAACGGCTTGTGGCGCGACCCCCAGACCGACCAGTGGTACGCCAGTCCTGAGCAAGCTCCCAACGACGAGCAAGTTCGTCGCCGGCTGATTCACCACCGTATCTTCCCGCCTCCGCAAGTGGTGTATGTCGATCGTGAAAACAATCAGCGTTACGAAACGCTGGATGTGGTTCCACCCGAAGAGCGCAATCGGGTCGAACCATTGACGATCAGCAAAGGTTTTGAGACTTGCCCGTTGGATGACAAACCATTGGTCCAGCCCCAACAGGACCTGGCCAACCTTCGCAGCCTGCAAGATTGGTACCTGCGCTACGAACTGACCGCCGTCGAGGGGATCAGCGAAGTCGCACCCATCGGCGGATTTGTCAAACAGTACCAAGTCGTGGTGGACCCCCGGAAGCTGTTGGCATACGACATGCCCTTGGCCAAAGTCAAGATGGCGCTGAAACGGTCGAACGTGGACGTGGGCGGCCGACTCATCGAGCAGAGCGAAACCGAATACATGGTCCGCGGCCTGGGCTACCTCGGTGCTTTGAGCGATCAGGAGATCGAAGCCGCACGCCAGTCTGGCCACTCCATCGAAAGCCTGCGGTCACAACGTGCCCTTGATGAATTGCGGCAAATCGCCCTCGGCGCGAGCGCTCAAGGCGCACCGATCTATCTGTCCGATGTGGCAGAGGTCCGGACGGGTCCTGAAATCCGTCGCGGCATCGCCGAGTGGAACGGCCAGGGCGAGGTCGTCGGCGGCGTGATCGTCATGCGCTTCGGCGAAAACGCCCAGGCCACCATCGAGCGCGTGCGAGACAAGTTGGCCGACCTTGAGCAGGGCCTGCCGCCGGGCGTCGCGGTGCGCGTGGCCTACGACCGCTCCGACCTGATCGAGCGCGCGATTGACACCGTCAAAGAAACGCTGACCGAAGAAGTGATCGTTGTCTCGCTGGTGATCGTCTTTTTCCTGCTGCACGCCCGCAGCGCCTTGGTGGCCGCGTTCGTTTTGCCGACGGGTGTGCTGGCCACGCTGTCGATCATGTACGGCCTGGGGATCAACGCCAACATCATGTCGTTGGGCGGCATCGCCATCTCCAT
>CAYYGM010000172.1:0-7895 GCA_964471555.1 uncultured Phycisphaeraceae bacterium | reverse complement strand
AGCCTTGTGCGACGGAGGGCTGACAGGCGCGTCGCCTACCGGCTCTACGGGGCCTTACCGACGCTGGCCTTCCTGTTGTGTCGCCTTGCTGCGCGCGTGGCGGGTTTGGGCCGATCGGACCCGTCATGCCGCGGCGAGGTGATTTTTGATTTTGGACCAGGAGTGGAAAACAAGATGAGCCACGAAGGCGCGAAGCACACGAAGACAGGACCATGTGCATGGGGGTTCCCCCTTCGTGTCCTCGCGCCTTCGTGGCGAATCCAATGTTGTCAGGCGTCCTGAGGATGATCGATTGAAAGAACCATGGAATGCTCCAACAATGAAAAATCCTCAATCCTCAATCAGAAATCTCTTCCCCTCCCTCTCACGCTACACTGTTTCCATGACTGCATTGACCGCTGCCATCATGGTGCGTTCGCTGGACCAGGCCCTGGCCGAAGCTGCCATCGCGGCTGAGCACGGGGCTGACCTGATCGAGCTGCGCATCGACGGCTTCACCGATGACCTGTCGCAACTGGCCCCGCTGGTGCAGCGCTGCCCGCTGCCGTGCATCATCACCTGCCGCAGCGCGGAGGAAGGCGGCGAGTTCGACGGTGACGAGCAGACGCGCATCGCCGCCCTCGAGCATGCCGCCACCGGCCCGCATCTGCCGGCCTACATCGATCTGGAGCTTGCAACTCACCAACGCAGCGCCAACCTGCGCCAGAAGGTCGCCCTGATCGTCCAGCACGATGACCAGCAGCGCCCCGTCGATACGCGCCTGATTCTCTCCGCTCACGATTTCAAAGGCCGGCCCAACGATCTGCTGCAGAGGTTCGAAGCCATGGCCAGGGCTCCCCATTGTCGCGTCATCAAGGTCGCCTGGCTCGCCCGCTCACTGCGCGACAACATCGAAGCCTTCGAGTTGATTGAGCAGCGCTGCAAACCCACCATCGCCCTGTGCATGGGTGAGTTCGGCTTGCCCTCGCGCGTGCTGGCTAAAAAGTTCGACGCCCTGCTCACCTTCGCTGCCGTCAAGGACGGCCTGGGCACCGCCATCGGCCAACCCACCATTCACGAACTGAAAAACCTCTACCGCTGGGACGCCATCAACCGCGACACTAAAGTCTTCGGCGTCATCGGCGATCCGGTCGGCCACTCCCGCTCGCCCCACATCCACAACGCCGGCTTCACCGCCACCGGCTACAACGGCGTGTATCTGCCCCTGCGCATTCCGCCGGAATACGAGCACTTCAAAGCCACCGTCGGCGCGTGGCTCGATTACAAACCGCTCGACTTCCGCGGAGCGTCGGTCACCATTCCGCACAAGCACAACCTGCTGAAGTTCGTCAAGGAATCCGGCGGCGAAGTCGAGCAACTCAGCGATCGCATCGGGGCTGCCAACACGCTGGCTGTGCGCGAGGACGGCTCGCTCTACGCCTGCAACACCGACTATGCGGCAGCCCTGGACGTGGTCTGCGCCAGGATGGGCATCGAGCGGCAGCAGTTGCGCGGCAAGCGCGTCTTCGTGTTCGGCGCCGGCGGCGTCGGCCGCGCAGTGGTGGCCGGCTATTCGCACTACGGTGCGAAAATCCGCTTAAGCGACATCGATGCCGAGCGCGTCGCGCAACTGGCGAATGAGTTTGCCGGCCCCGAGCAACTGGTTACACCTGCCAAGCCCGCCGACCTGCACGCCGAACCCGCCGACATCATCATCAACTGCTCTCCGCTGGGCATGCACCCGCACGAGCAGTCCTGCGCCGTCGAAACCTGGCCTGACTGGGCAGGCAACGGCACGGTGGTGTTCGACATGGTTTACAACCCGCTGCTGACCCGCCTGCTGCGCGAAGCCGCCGAGCGCGGCTGCGCCACGGTGAGCGGCCAGGAAATGTTCCTGCACCAGGCGGCCGCGCAGTTCAAGCTGTGGACCGGCCTGCAAGCGCCGCTGGATGTGTTCCGCAAAGCGATGAGCACGTGACGTCAATCAAGCCGCTTGCAGCTTGACGTCGGCTTCAATAAGCGAAGAACACGAAGAACACATGGTGTCGACCGAACCGCCGGTAACTTTGCGATGCATTCAACAACGCGAAGCATGAAGCGACCCGTGACTCGCTGGATCCCGCGAAGCCGCAAGCAGCATCACCCATATCCCCCGCCACCGCACAAGTTTTGCCTCCTTTGCACACGCATTTCCATGCTTTCGCCCACACCGTCTCTTATTAGTTTTCTAGAAAACTAATAACAGCAACAAAGGGGATAAAGCCCATGTTGCGGCGGGGGGAAAGGGCATTGTGAAAGCTGTGAGAACGCAGAAAGGAGGCAGAGTTCGGATCGTGTCAGACGCGACTTTCGAACGCGGCGATGTGATGGCGAATCACCGGTGCTGATGTGTGGCCACTGCCGGGGACGGGGACACTTCCGGGGACACTTCCGGGGGCGGGGGCGGAGGGCGAGGGGAACTCCACGGCGATCACGTCGTAACGCACGCGGCAATGAGTCATCTTTTCAGCTCGCAGCACCTGAGCGCTGAGAGCGGTGATCTTGTGCTGCTTGAGCGGTGTGACGTGAACTTCCGGCGGAAACGCGCTGCCGACGATGCCGGCTTTGACTTCCACGAACACCAGCACGTCACGGTCATCGCGCGGCTGGGCGATCAGGTCGATTTCACCGTAACGGTTGCGCAGGTTGCGGGCCAGGATGCGGTAGCCGTGGCGTTTGAGGTAACGGGCGGCGGCACGTTCGCCGCGAGGGCCGGTGCGGCCGCGGGCAGTGAGCCAGCGCTGGAGGCGGCCGATCATTGGGCGCTGCTGAGTAAGCCGGTGTTGTAACGGGCTTCGGCGATGGCGTAGAGACGCATGGTCATCAGCTCCGGCGGCGTGTAGCTGCCCTGGTCCATGACCTTCTGGCGGAAGCGCTGGCTGAGGATGCGGAACTGCTGCTCGCGCAGGAGTTGCTCGATCTTGAGCTGGGCGTCCTTGAGCGACTGGGCGGGCGGCTGGTCGATGGACTCGACGCTGACGAACCAGGTGGTGTCGCCATCGGAGATGGGGCCGGCATATTGGCCGGCGGGTAGCACGGCGATGACCTTGTTGAGCGGCTCGCTGGCCAGGGGGCTTTGGCCGACGATTTCCATCTTGCCGCCCTCGGCCGGCTTGAAGCTGTTGAGGTCGGAGGAGGCCAGGTCTTCGAAGGTGCGGCTGCGGGTGGACAGGGCGGCAGCGATCTGCTGGGCGGCCTCGGGATCGCGGGTGTTGATCAGGCGCAGGACGCGCTTGGGCGGCGGATTGAACTCCAATGGGTGGTCCTGATAGTAGCGCTCGATGTCGCGACGGGTGACGTTGATCAAGGGGATGAGCTTAAAGCGTAAATATCGTTGAACCAGAAGGTTAGAGCGATATTCCTCAAGGGCCTCGTCCAGACCGATGCCGCGTTTTTCCTGCAGGGCGCGCTCGGCCACGGCGGCCGATCCGCGGCCGTAGAGCCGTAGCAATTCCTGGCGGTGCTCGGCCACCATGAAAGCCAGGCCCTGTTGCTCCCGCTCGTCGAGGTCGCGCTCGGCCTCGCCCAGCAGCAGGGCATTCTGCACCACCTCGTTGACGCGCAGGGCGATGGCGTTGACGGCTGGGCTGCGGAAGGCCATGCCGGGGTGCTGGATGCCGATCTGGGTGAGTTGATCGTTGACCTGGTCAATGAAGATGGTGCGGGCGTAGATGGCCCGGCCGTTGACCTGGCCGACCATGCCGTCGAGCACGAAGGTGTCGTCGCCGCCCCCGGAAGTCGAAGCGGCAGCCCCCGTGGACCTGGTGCTGGGGGAAGAGACGGCCGATGAATCGAGCTCCGCCGGGGGGTTGGTAACCTCGGGCGACTGGGGCAAGGGGGAAGTTTCCACCGGCAAGCTTGTGGAAGTGCTTTTCGTAACTGCTACACTACCGGAGTCATTTCCGGGGGCGAAACTTCCGGGGGGGGCGGGGGTGATTTCCACTTCGCCGGCCGCTTCCGGCTGCGATCGACAGGCGGGCAGCAGGGACAGGCAAAGCAGCAGGATTGCGAATCGTTTCGGATTCATAGCTATGAGTGTACGGATGGTCATCTTATCGGGCAAAGCAGCTTCAGGACTGCGATTTTGTAAATTGTTATAATTCTCGTTATCTTTCGCATCGCGCAGCTTCCGGGGCGCGAGGTGCCTATAGTTCGGCTCCAAATAATCAACGCTTGCGTCACGCCCTGGCGTGACTGATCACGACCGAGGCATGGCAGACCCTAAACGTAGCGATTTCGTCTTTCCCTCCTGGGCGAACTATCTGTTACCGCTACTGATCGTCGCTGTGCTCGGCGGCGCGCTGTATGCCCCCATCATCGTCGGCTACGGCTTTTCTCCCAAGGCCACCAACGTCGGCTACCAGCCCAAGCAGCCGGTGCCCTACTCCCACGCCATGCACGCCGGGCAGCTCGGCATCGATTGCCGCTTCTGCCACACCACCGTCGAAAACAACACCTATGCGGCCATCCCCAACACCCAGGTCTGCATCAGTTGCCACAACCCGGCCGACTCCGGCAACGGCGTCCGCAAGAACAGTGAAAAGCTTCAGCCACTCTTCGACAGCTACAAGTCCGGCCTGCCCGTGCAGTGGATCAAAATCCACGACCTGCCTGACTACGTCTATTTCAATCACTCGGCCCACGTCAACAAGGGCGTCGGCTGCGCCAGTTGTCACGGCCGCATCGACAAGATGGAAGAGGTTTACCAGGACCAGCCACTGTCGATGAGCTGGTGCCTGGACTGCCATCGCCAGCCTGAGAAGAATCTGCGGCCCGCGAACCAGATCACCAACATGAACTGGACCGCGGCCGACGAAGGCAAGGATCAGCTCACCCTCGGGGCTGAGTTGAAGGACTTTTACAACATCCACAACAGCACATACATGACCAGTTGCTCGACGTGCCATCGGTGAGAAGTTGTGATTGCTTGATTGCTTGAATGGAAGAATGAGGAAGCGAAACGCAAGCTGAAACGAACGCGATGACAGAACATTCACCCAATCAGGCAATCACCAATTCATCAATTGGAGATTACTGGCGCAGCCTCAACGAGCTGGCGGACGATCCGCGCCTGCTGGAAGCGATCCACGACGAGTTTGACGGGTACGATCCGCAGGAATTCACCGGGCTTTCGCGGCGATCCTTCGTCAAGCTGATGGCGGCATCCATGGCCCTGGCGGGGATCACGCTGACGGGCTGTCGGCGCTGGCCGGAGCAGAAGATCGCGCCATACACCCTGCGGCCGGCCGGGCGCGAGCCCAACACGCGGCAGCAGTACGCCACCATGCTCGCCCGCGCCGGCATCGCTCACAGCCTGCTGGTCAGCACCTACGAAGGGCGGCCGATCAAGGTCGAAGGTAATCCGCAGCACCCGATGGCACGCGGCGCGACCGACGCTTTGGCCCAGGCTTCGATCCTCGAACTGTACGACCCCTACCGCAGTCGCGGCCTCGAACACCAGGGTGAACTTGCAACCTGGTCCGACTTCGCCGCGTGGCTCGCGCAGCGCATGCAGCATCGCGGCCAGGACGTGGCGGTGTTGTGCGAAGCCAACGACAGCCCGGCCCTGGCGGCGATCCGCAAGAAACTGGCCCAGAGTTCGCCCGACCTGACCTGGTGCACCTGGGATCCGCTGCACCGCGACAACGCCACGGCCGGCAGCCGCGCAGCTTTCGGCAAGACGCTGCGTCCGCAGTATCACCTGGACAAAGCCAAGGTGATCGTCTCGCTGGATGCCGACCTGCTGGGCGCGACCAATCCCGCCATGCTCCGTCACGCCCGCGACTGGGCCGCCGGCCGCCGCAGCGCGGACACGGATGGCAACATGAGTCGGATGTACGTGGCCGAGTCTGGCTTGTCGATGACCGGCAGCGTGGCCGATGAACGTTATCCCACCACGTTGGCGGAAATCATCACGATCGCCCGGGCGATTAAGGACGGCAACGGAGCGAGTTCTGAATTTGCCGGCCGCGTGCTCAATGATCTCCAGGCTCACCGTGGTGAAGCGCTGGTGGTGGCTGGTGAATCGCTGCCGCCGCAAGTGCATCACCTGGTCTGGCAGATCAACCACTCGCTGGGCGCTATCGGCAAGACGGTGACGCTGATTGACGAGCCGGACTACGAGTTGCCCTACACCCAGCAGATCGCCGACCTGGTCAGCAGGATCAACGGCGGACGAATCGACACACTCATCGTCATCGGCGGCAACCCGGTTTACGACGCGCCGGCCGACCTGGACTTCGCGGCCGCGCTGGGCAAGCTGAAACACAGCGCCCATCTGAGTCTGTATCCCAACGAAACGTCCGCACTCTGTGCGTGGCGTCTGCCGCGGGCGCATGATTTCGAGGCCTGGGGCGACGGTCGCTCGTGGGATGGCGTGCACTGTCTGCGGCAGCCGCTGATCTATCCGCTGTTCGACGGGCGAAGTGAAATTCAGTTGGCGGCCATGCTGACAGGCGATGCTGAACCCGACGGCGAAAAGCTGGTCAAGGATGCGCTGACCAGCGATGACACCGCGTGGCGATCATGCGTGCGAGCTGGTTTTGTGGCTGGTTCGCAGGCCAAGGCGCAGGAAGCGGCACCCAGCGCGGATACGATCGTGTTGTCGCAGACAGCGAAGACAGAGGGCTTTGAGCTGCACTTCGTGGGCGACATCAGCGTTTATGATGGCCGCCATGCCGCCAACGCCTGGATGCAGGAGACGCCCGATCCGCTGACCAAGCTGACCTGGGACAACGCGGCGCTACTGAACATCGCCGACGCCCGCAAGCGCGGCATCGAACAGGGCGACGTGCTGCGAATCAGCGTCAGCGAAGCATCCATCGAGATCGCTGCCTACCTGATGCCGGGCCAGGCTGCGGGCACGATCGCACTGCCGCTGGGTTACGGCCGCAAGGTGGCCGGGGATGTGGGCACCGAGGTGGGCTTTGATGTTTACCCGTTGCGCGGTACGTCAAGCCAGCATGTGGTGGGCGGGGCCAAGGTCGAAAACACCAACCGCCGTTACGAGCTGGCCATGACCAGCAACCACTACCTGATCGACGGCGTGGGAACCCGCGCGATGCGAACGCGCCTGGGCGAGCCGCGCCAGTCGGGCACGCTGGTGAAGGAAACCACGCTGGAGGAATACCGCCGCGACCCGCACTTTGCCGAGCGCGGCGAGCATGGCGACGTGCATCTTCAGATGTTCGAAGCGCCGATCCAGTTCAACGATCCGCACGCCTGGGGCATGAGCATCGACCTGAACGCCTGCACCGGCTGCGGGGCGTGCGTGGTGGCCTGCCAGAGCGAGAACAACATCCCGGTGGTGGGCAAGGACCAGGTGCTGATGCACCGCCAGATGCAATGGCTGCGCATCGATCGCTACTTCAAGACCGACGAAAAAGACGAGCACGCGGAAAACCCCGAAGTGGTGCACATGCCCATGATGTGCCAGCAGTGCGAGAACGCGCCCTGCGAGCAGGTCTGCCCGGTGGGCGCGACCACGCACGATGCCGAGGGGTTGAACGTGATGGTTTACAACCGCTGCATCGGCACGCGCTATTGCTCGAATAACTGCCCGTACAAGGTGCGGCGGTTCAACTACTTCGACTTCCACAGCAAGCCGGTGCGCGGCATGGCCAAACCCTGGCTGGGTATCCCCGATCAGCAGCAGTTGGCCCAGGTCGATCCCGTCAAGCGGCTGGTCTTCAACCCCGACGTCACCGTGCGCATGCGCGGCGTCATGGAGAAGTGCACCTACTGCGTGCAGCGCATCGCCGCGGCCAAGACCGAGCATCGCATCGAGATGGTCAAGCAGGGCGATCACAAGGACCGCGTGCTGCCGCAAGGCGCGGTGATGACCGCCTGCCAGCAGGTCTGCCCCACGCAGGCGATCA
>CAYYGM010000171.1:5294-7934 GCA_964471555.1 uncultured Phycisphaeraceae bacterium | reverse complement strand
CGTCAGCCAGTTTGATCGTGGCAAGTTGACGCATGAACCCTCCCGGCATGTTATCTGATGAGGCGATGTCTCAATTGTGAAATTGTACCTTGTTTTGCGACCTGAAGACATTGCTGTGACGTATCGGCTTCTATACAATCTATGCTCAACAGTCAGGAATGGCTCCAACACCAGCAATGAAAGGGGGTGCTCGTGAAACGTTCGCAAAAGTGGGACAGATTTGTCCTCGTAGCGACGCTAGTGTCACTGTGCCTGTGTACTCTGCCGGCCAGAGCGGAGGAGCCGGCAGGCGGCGATGGTGTGACCTGGCTCAGTTACTGTCAGAGCAACGACACCAACTCGATTCTGCGCTATGTGAGCAGTCAAGGCTTAAAGGTCGAAAGGGATCGCCCGGCTGATCTTGCCTTGCCCGCAGCGCTGGGTAAGCAGGTGCAGTACGCCCGCTGGACCACGCCCATGGACGCAGCGGGTTTCCGCCAGGTGGTCTTGTCGCGCAGCGCCGGCAGTGACCTGTGCGACCAGTTGCTGATCGACAGCAACGGTGACGGCCGACTGGACGACGAAACGATCTGCCAGCCGTTTTATCAGCGGCAATACGGCTCGGGCCAGGGCCAGACCAAGTTCGGCCCCGTCGCCATGCACTTCGACAGCGCGGACGGCCCGATCCTCTATCACCTGAACTTCATGGTCTATAGCCGCGGCGTCAATGAAGAGTACTACGTGATGGCCACGACCGGCGGCTGGTATCAGGGGACCGTGGTACTGGGCGGCAAGCCTGTGACGTGCCAGTTGATCGATTTCAACGCCAACGGCACGTTCAACGACGTCTGCGACGACCCGAAGTCAAGCTACGCAGCGGCCGACCGCGTGCGTTTCACGGACCATGCCGAGACCGAGCCGATGTTCGCCGGCCGCTACGTGCGCGAAGGTCAGCAGTTGTACGAATTCAGCGCCGCCAAAGATGGGGCGTACGTGACGATCCGCGAGGCTGCGAAACTGGCGACCGGCACCATCAAGCCGCTGGACGACTGCGACTCGGTCACGGTTTACGGTCCGCAAGGTTCTTTCATCCTGACCAAAGGCGAAGCCCAACAGGTGCCCGCGGGCAAGTACAAGCTGGAATCGTGGAAGTTGCAGGCCACGGACAGCAACAACCGGCAATGGAGCTTCACCGGCAGTCGCTTCCCGGATCAGTCAGCGATGGAAGTGGCTGCCGATGGCGTGCTGGAGTTGAAGCTGGGTGGGCCGTGGACGGCGAAGCTGGAAGATCAGGTTCGCAGTCGCTCCCATACCTTCAACCAGGCGATCATCGGCCGCTACGGTGAACGGGTCGATGCCGCGTACGCTAACGGCGGCCAACCGCCGGCCCCGCGTCTGCGTATCGTCAGCGATGACGGAAAATACGACAAGTCCTTCAAGTTCGAGTATGGCTGAGGCGGCACCTGTTCGCTCTCATGGCGAGAGCCCACAAACGTCAAAGGCCCCTTCACCGCCACGCTGCTGCTGGATTGTCCGGTTGAGTTGAAGCAGGAGCCGCACAAGATCGGCCAGGTGTCTGCTGCCGACAGCGCGGTCGAACGCGCCGCGAAGGCCGGCCAGTAACAGGACCGCGCTTGCTGTCACTAGGCCTGTGCCTGCCGCGGTGAGTGCGTCCTGTTTCTTTGCTCAATTGCTGCCACCAGGAAAGGGGGCGCCATGAAATTGGCACATCTGCTGACGGTCAGTTTTCTCGTGCTGAACGCGATGAGCGCGGTGGTGTTCGCCCAGGAACAGGCTCCGCAGCCGACCGCCCTGCATGGAAAGGTCATCAACACCATCGGCGAGCCGGTGTCCGATGCGGACATCGTCGTGTACGGCGCCCGCCAGGACAACTTTGTCGGCTGGGTCAACGAGTCACTGGCCCAGGCCCAAACCGACAGCGATGGACAATTTCATATCGATGCCCCCAACCTTCCCGATTACGACCGCGTCCTGGTGGTATCTCGCCATGACGGACTTGCTTTGGGATCGTGGAACGGGGCCACGGCTGAGCTGCTCAATCTGGTGATGCTGCGCATGGACGAGCCGCAGCAGATCAGCGGCATGGTGGTTGACGTTTCCGGGCAGCCGGTGGCCGGCGCCACGATCAAAGCCATGCTGCAATGGCACTCCGATGGTCGGCCGCACTTCGTGCTGGCAGATGAGTTGATCCCGGATCTGATGGCCAGCAGCGATCAGCAGGGCGGCTTCGTGATCCATGCGGTTCCCAAGGGTGCTTTGGCATCGTTCGCAGTCACCAGCCAGGGATATGCCGGCGTTGTCTGGCCGAGCAGGACGCCCAGCATCCCCGTCGGATCACAGGACATTCGCATCGAACTACCCAAGGAGGCAACCATCAACGGCGTCGTGCAATGTGACCAGCCGGGGCAATCCGTTGCCGGTTTGCGCGTGTGCGCCTTGTTTGCAACCAGTTTTCTCAATCCCTGCCAGACGACCACCGATGCGGACGGCCGCTTCACCGTCACGGGATTGCCCACTGGTCCGGTGCAACTGGTGGTGATGTCGGACGCACAAGCCCAGGAACCGCCCTGGGTCGGCCAGTCTGAGGGTTTGATGCTCCAGACCGGCCAGGCAATGGACAACGTCACGATCGATCTTCAA
>CAYYGM010000171.1:0-5284 GCA_964471555.1 uncultured Phycisphaeraceae bacterium | reverse complement strand
TGGTTGTCCGCTATGCGGGAGATGACAACGGGTTCATTCGCAGCACGGATCAAAACGGCGTTGCCCGGATGGCAGTGCTGCCCGGACGTTATCTGCTCGGCGCTGAGCATCCGTCTTGCACGCCCAGCGAAACACAGCAAATGTGTCGGGCATCACCGGGCCAGACACAAGAAGTGTCACTCACATTGACCGAAGCCCAGATGCTGCAGGGCGAGGTGGTCGATGAGCAGGGGCAGCCCGTGCCCGATGTAAAAATCCAGGTGGTGCCGCAGAATGGAGAGCGTTCGGTGCTCACCGACGCCCAGGGCCGATTCAGTCTGCGCTGGCAGCCGGCTGAATGGGTCGAAGCCGGCACATCCATGCTGGTGGCCAGGCACGAAGCGAGCAACAGCGCCGCTGCGGTCGTGATCGATGATCCATCTGCGCCCGTGGATGTGAAGCTCGAGAACGCCTGCACGTTCACCGGCCGCGTGCTCAATGATCAGGGGCAGCCGTTGCGCGGCGCCAACATCATGCTGATGATCTACGGCGGTCGCTGGGGCGCACCCCTGGGCGATCACCGGCCGATCCAGACCGATGCCGACGGCCGATTCCAGCTTGACGTGCTGCCCCCCGGCATCGACTACTACATCACAGCCGGCGCTAACGGGTATGGTCAGAACAATTGGCGGCAGGAAGCCCCCGACAGCGGCACGATCGACCTGGGTGAAGTCATACTGCCCAAGGCGGATCAGACGATCACCGGCATCGTGGTTGACAGTGCCGGCAAACCGCTGGCCAACGTGCAGGTGCAGATCAGCGGCGAGCAGCAGCCGCACCGTGAAGCAACCAGCGACAAGGACGGCCGCTTTACCCTCACCGGCGTCTGCCCCGGCGGCGGCAACCTGTATGCCTACATTCAGAATCCGTATCGCTACGGCCAGACCTATGTGAATGTTGGCAGCGGCGACGAAGTGAAACTCGTCGTCTCCTCCGGTGATTTATCCGAAATTCAAGCCGCCCAGCCGACACCCAAGCCGTTGACCGGCCAGCAGTTGCCCGACATGACCGCGCTCGGCCTGGAAGCTGCCCCGCAAGGCAAACCGGTCCTGCTGCTGTTCTTCGACGCCCGGCAGCGCCCGTCTCGTCACGCGGTCAAGCAGATGCAGGACCAGGCTGCCGCTTCGAGCAGCGCCCACTTCGCGCTCGTGCAGTTGGGGCCGGTCGAAGATTCGCTGCTGGATAGCCTGCACATCACGCTGCCGCTGGCCAGGGTCAGCGAGTCGCTGGACGAAACCTGCCTGCAATGGGGCGTGCCCGCCCTGCCCTGGTACATCCTGGCCGATCCAACCGGCAGGGTGATCCTGTCGGATTCGACACTGACCGCCGGGGCGAAAAAGTAATTCCCTGAAACGGGACATCTCGGGCTGACTTTTTTCGGATCGAAACCCGCCGATGCGTTAACATGGTTGTGACGTTGGAGGTCCGAGGTGGGTTCACCGATCGAGAAAGACTTGCTGCGCAGATTACTCGCGGTCGGCGAATTGCTGACCAGTGCCCGCGTTGCCGGCTGGTTGCAGCAGCAGCCCCAGCCGCTGGTGGCCGATTGTCTGCGCGTAGCGGTGGATCAACTGCGTCAGCAGATTCTGCGTGACAGCGGCGGACGCTGTGGTGTGCAGCACGTTAGCGCCGATGCCGTGCTGGACCGGGCGGAGCTTGAGCTGAAGCAGCGCACACAACCGCGCCTGCGGGCTGCCATCAACGCCACCGGCATCATTCTGCACACCGGACTTGGCCGGGCGGTGCTGCCCGGTTGCGTGGTCGAGGGCATGGCCGCGGAACTGGATGGTTATGTGACGCTGGCGGTGGATCGTAAGACGGGGCTGCGCATCAATCGCGATCAGATGGTTGAGCCTCTGCTTTGCGAGTTGACCGGCGCGGAAGCTGCCACGGTGGTCAACAACAACGCAGCCGCCACCATGCTCGTGCTCTCCGCCCTGGCAGCGGGGCGCGAGGTGATCGTTTCGCGCGGCGAGTTGATCGAGATCGGCGGGGCGTTTCGTCTGCCTGACGTGATGGCCCAGAGCGGGGCGCAGATGGTGGAAGTCGGCACCACCAATCGCACACACCTGCGCGATTACGAATCCGCCATCACCGAGCAGACGGCGCTGCTGTTCCGCGCTCATCCCAGCAATTTCCGCATCATCGGGTTCAGCAGTGCCGTGCCGGTGCCGGAGTTGGCTGAGTTGGCACATGACCGGGAACTGGTGATGGTCGATGACCTGGGGGCTGGGGCGTTGATCGGCCTGGAGCGTTTCGGCGTGCCGCACGAGCCGACGCTGGCCGAGTCGATCACTGCCGGTGCGGACGTGGCCTTGGCCAGTGCCGACAAACTGATCGGGGCCGGGCAGGGCGGCGTCATCGTGGGCAAACGAGATCTGATCCAGAAGATCCGCAAGCACCCGCTGGCCCGAGCTTTTCGTGCGGACAAGACTTGCCTGATGGCGTTGGAACGTACGCTGCCGCTGTTCCGTGACATCGAACGGCTCAAGCGCGATCATCCGCTCTATCGCATGCTGGCCACCCCGATGTTCGAGTTGAACCGCCGGGCTGAGGCGCTGGCAGCCCAACTGAAACAAGCGGCACCCGAAGCCGAGATCCAGGTCAGCGACGACGTCGGCTACCTCGGGTCCGGCTCACTGCCCACCGAAGCATTGCCCACGCGCGTGGTCACCTTGCGCAGCGCGAAAATCAAGGCTGATCCCCTGGCCAAAGCGCTGCGCCTGGATGACGCCTGCGTGTTCACCCGCCTGGCTGACGACGCGGTGGTCATGGACGTGCGCACCATCACCGACGCACAGGTCGAGCCTGTCGCCGCCGCGGTGGCCCGTGTTCTTTCAACGTAACCAGCCAACATCATGGCCCGAAAAAACATCATGCTGGGCACGGCCGGCCATGTCGATCACGGCAAGACGGCCCTGGTGAAGCTGCTGACCGGCTGCGACACCGATCGTCTGGCGGAGGAAAAACGCCGCGGACTGACCATCGAACTGGGCTTCGCTCCCTGTCGCATGGCGGACGATCGCATTGTGGGCATCGTGGATGTGCCGGGGCACGTCTCGTTCATCCGCCACATGGTGGCCGGGGCGCATGGTGTGGATGTGTTGATCCTGGTGGTCGCGGCCGACGACGGCGTGATGCCGCAGACGCGAGAGCACCTGGATGTGCTGACCTTCATGGGCGCCCGCCACGGCGTCATCGCCCTGACCAAGATCGACATGGTCGATGAGCCGATGCGCGAGCTGGCGATCCAGGATGTGCAGCAGTTTGTACAGGGCACTTTCCTGGCCGACGCGCCGATCTGTCCGCTATCCAACATCACAGGCGAGGGATTCGACGGCTTCTTCGAGGCGCTGGGTCAACAGGTGCAGGCGTGTCAGCCGCGGGTGACGCACGGCCCCTACAGACAATGGATTGAACGCTCGTTCACTGCTCACGGCTTTGGTGTGGTGGCTTCAGGCGTGCCCTGTGCCGGGCGGGTGCAGGTCGGCGACAGCCTGCGCGTGTTGCCCGGTGATCGCCGCGGGCGGGTGCGTTATTTGCAGGTTTATGGTGAAAACTCCGATGCAGCCCAGGCCGGTGAATGCGTGGCGGTCAACCTGGCGGACCTCGATCTTGACGACACGCCGCGCGGCGTGCTGCTGACTGACTCACCGACTCTTGGTCTGGTACAGCGCTGTGCAGTGCGTCTGCGCCTGCTGGGCCGCTTGCGCCGGCCGATCAAGGAAGGTGCGGAAGTCCACTTGCACGTGGGCACCGCCCATTGCCAGGCAACGCTGGTTCCGCTGGAAGATAGCCCGTTAGCGCCAGGTGTCGAAACGCTGGCCCAACTGCGGCTGGATCGACCGCTGCCGCTGGCGCCGGGCGATCGCTTCGTGGTGCGATCGCATGTGGAAGAAGGCGGGCTGACCACCATCGGCGGCGGGCGCGTGCTCGACACCACGGGAAGGCGGTTCCGTCGCCAGCGTGTGGAAACAATATCACCGTTGCTGGAGCGGGAAAAAACGATCGATGATCCTGTGTTGTGGTGCCTCACCCTGCTTGTCGAAGCAGCCGGGCCGCGGACAGTGCAGGAGTTGGCCGCTGCTGCGTATCTGTTGCCGGACGAGGCAGAGGCCAACGTGCTGCGACTCTGCGAACAGGGCAATGTGGTGGCGCTCGACAGCAAACGCTTCGTGGCCCAACGCACGATCGACCAGACCACGCAGCGCATAGCTGATTATCTGAAGCAGGCACACCAGGATCATCCCGAGCAACTGGGTGTAAACGCCGGTGAACTGCTTGAGGCGCTGGCATGCGATGCAGCGGTTTTTGACGCGGCGGAATCGGACCTGATCAGGCGCAGCATGGTGGTGAAGCAGGGGGAATTGCTGGCCCACCAGGCGCAGCGTGGTCTCGAAGGGGCAGTCCTGCGCCATCACGTCGACCACCGCCTGCACGAACCCACCCACCCGCGTCTCGCTCAGCGGAACGCTGTAGTTGAGCCGCAGACGGATCCCGTACTCCTCGGCCACCGCCGCCAACACCGGGCCGTAAAGCGGCTCGCTGCGTGTGGCCACCGCGATATCCTCGGGACGCACACCCTCGCGCAGCAGCGCCTTGACCTGCTGCAGCACCCCGCGCGCCTCCGCTTCCTGGTCGGCATACGCCTGCACCGTCACCGGCGCGTCGACCGAAGCGTCACCCGCCAGCCGCTCGGCTAGGCGCTCGCCCACGCAGCTCGCGTCGGCGGGGATCTCCTCGATCTGCCAGCCCGCCGCGGCCCAGCGATCCGCCAGCGCGCGGTTGCCCGCGAACATGCCCGCCCCCGCGCCGCGCCCGCCGGCATCCGGCAGCACCACAACACTGCCGTCGCCCGCCAGCGCCTCCACGAACGCGGCCTCGTCGTGGTCGAGCCGGCCATACCCGGCCACCACCACGCGCCTCGGCGACGCACCGCGGCCGGCGGCGACATGCAGCGCCTCCGCCGACGCCACGGCCCGGTCGGCCAGGAGCAGCGCGCGGTATCGGAGCGCCACTCGAGCAAGCTGACGCGCTCGCTCCGAGCCCCGGGCCGCGACGGCGTCGAGATCGGCGCCCGTGCGCAGCAGCCGCGACAGCGATGGCGACAGCCGCTGGGCCACGCGGTGGACATCGTTGCCGCCGACGGTCTCCTCGACCGCCCGCCGCAGATGCCGAGACGCGGCGACCCCGTCGGCGATGGCGAGCGGCGGACGCGCGGCGGCCAGCCGTTCGCGGGCCTGGT
>CAYYGM010000170.1:0-8039 GCA_964471555.1 uncultured Phycisphaeraceae bacterium | reverse complement strand
GTCAGCAGCAGCGTGCGGATGTGCGAGCCGTCCACGTCGGCGTCGGTCATGATGATGATCTTGCCGTAGCGCAGCTTGCTGATGTCGAAGTCATCGACGCCGATGCCGCAGTTGAGGGCCTGGATGATGGTGCGGATTTCCTCGAAGCCGAGGATTTTATCGAGGCGGGCCTTTTCGACGTTGAGGATCTTGCCCTTGAGCGGGAGAATCGCCTGCGTGTTGTGATCGCGTCCGCCCTTGGCTGATCCGCCGGCCGAGTCACCCTCGACCAGGTAGATTTCGCTGCTATCGACATCGCGGCTGGTGCAATCGTAGAGCTTGCCGGGCAGGCCGCCGGAGTCGAGCGCGCCCTTGCGGCGGGTCAGTTCTTTGGCTTTGCGGGCAGCTTCACGGGCTTCGGCAGCGAGGATGGCCTTCTGGCAGATCTTGCGGGCGTCGGCAGGATGCTCTTCGCACCAGGTGGCCAAGGCGTCGCCGAGTGCGGAGCTGACGAGGCCTTCGACTTCGCTGTTGAGCAGCTTGCCCTTGGTCTGGCCCTCGAACTGCGGGTCGGGGAGTTTGACGCTGATGACTGCGACGACGCCTTCGCGCCAGTCGTCACCGCTGAGCGTCGTGCTGCCCTTGAGCACGTTCTCTTTGCGGGCGTAGTTGTTGAGCGTGCGGGTGAGCGCGGTCTTGAAGCCGGACAGGTGCGTGCCGCCGTCCACGGTGTTGATGTTGTTGGCAAAGCAGGTGATGACTTCGTTGTAGCTGTCGGTGTATTGCAGGGCGATATCGCAGACCAGGGTTTTGCCGCTGTCGGTTTCGGTGCTGGTGCTGATGGCGATGGCGTCGTGCAGGACGGTCTTGCCTTCGTTCTGGTGGCGGACCATCTCGATGATGCCTTCGTCGAACTTGAAGGAATCGCTCTTGCCTTCGGGGCGCTGATCGGTGATGGTCAGGCGCACGCCGGGGTTGAGGTAAGCCCGTTCGCGCAGACGGTTGGCGATGATGTCGTAGGAGTGGGCGACGTCGCCGAAGATGGTGCGATCGGGTCGCCAGGCGACCTTGGTGCCGCTTTTGGCGCGTTGGCCGATGACGTGCAGTTCCTCGCTGACCTCGCCGCGTTCGAAACCGATGGCATAGAGCTTGCCGTCGCGTGCGATTTCCACTTCCATCCATTCGGAGAGGGCATTGACGCAGGAGACGCCGACGCCGTGCAGCCCGCCGGAGACTTTGTAGCTGCCGGTGTCGAACTTGCCGCCGGCATGCAGGACGGTCATGACGATCTCGATGGTGGGTCGGCCCTTGAGTTTGGGATCGTCGGTTTTGTTAAAGGGGCCCACGGGAATGCCGCGGCCGTTATCGACGACGGTGATCGACTCATCGAGCCCGATGGTGACCGCGATCTCGTTGCAGTAGCCGGCCAGGGCCTCGTCGATGGCGTTGTCCACCACTTCCCAGACCAGGTGATGCATGCCGCGGATATCGACGCCGCCGACGTACATCGCCGGCCGCTTTCGCACGGCTGCCAGGCCCTCCAATACGCTGATGGAGTCTTCGGAATAGTCGCTGCCGGGCGTGGGCGGCGCGGCGGCGGGAACGGTCGGATCGGTCATGCTTGGGGCAACCTTTTTCAACCTGGAAAACGCGGCGAAAACCCCTTGTTTTCGCCTGCAAAAAGAGGCGTCTTACCAGCCCCACATTCTAGCAGATTTCAACCGTTCCAGCCAACCACCAGCGCCCGCCGCCGGGGCGTAAAATGGCGTGCTGAAAACCGACATCTGCCGGAGGTCAAACCATGCGTCACGCACTGATTCTGACTGCGATGCTGCTGCCCGCCAGCGGGACTTTCGCACAGCCGCAAACCGAAGCGCCGCCGCCTGTCGGACGCATCGAAGGTCGGCTGGTCACCGCGGATGGGCAGGTGAGCCACACCGGCTGCGCCACGGTGTTCATCTGCGATGCAACGACCGGCCGCCCGTTGATCACGAATGCCGCGGACGAACATCAACCCTTCGGCGTCGCAGCGTTCAGCGGCGGATTGAATGAACTGTGGCACAGCGACACCCGTGACGACGGCGCATTTGTTTTTGAAGCGGTGCCGCCGGGCGAGTACCGACTGGTGGCCCAATCGTGGGCCGGGGTCAACGGCGTGCCGCAGGGTCAGGGCAACACCAGCGAAACCATCATCCTGCACGGGACGGCCGAGCACGTGACAGTCACCGCCGACCAGACCACCAAGGCATACCTCCGCAAGCTCGGTGACGGCGTGTTGCATGTGGTCAACGATCCGCAGGAAGCGGGTGCTTACCTGCTGATCAGCACGGAGCCGACACTGGGTGATCCGATCCTGGGCCCGTTCGGCTGGGGCGAGCCGTTCATCAATCACGTGATCGCCATCACGCACATGTCCAAGCCGCGGGCCGTCATCGTGGGCCTGCCCGAAGATCAGACGGTGCACCTGGCTGCGTTTTTCTACGACAACGTGGCCGGCAGTGCGGGTTGCGAGGCTGTGGCGGATGGGAACCAGAAGGCCGTGCTGAACATCTATGCCGGCTGGAGCAACGGGCACGACGATCCGCCGGCCGCCCTGCTGCCGCTGGTTGAATATCTGGAGAAGGACAATCCCTCGCTATCGCAATTGTTGCAGTCGCCGGCCTACGACCAGTTGATCGACAAACACGGCAATGTCAGCGACGGCAGCGGCCTGATGCGTTTCCTCGCCGAGCACGGGGACGACGTGGTAAATGTGGCGAACCTGGGCGAGTTCCGCATCAAGGACGTGCTGGCCGCCAAGGGCTACCGCCTGCTGCGCGAACATCACCAGCAACGTCGAAAAAAGAATGAAGCGAAGCCTTAGGACACGAAGGACACGAAGAAATAGTCTGTTCAAACTATCCAATCTTTGTGTTCTTCGTGCCTTCGTGGCTCATTTTGTTTTCAGATCTTAGTACTTGATGCCGCAGCCGTAGGGTTTGGTCTGGTGGACCAGGCTGGCATCGAGCACCTGCGCGACGTAGTTGTGGCCGCTGTCCGCTTCAGCCGGGTCGGCGGAGGGATTGTCGTCCACCGCGCCCTGGTAGATGATCTTGCCGTCAGGGTTGATGATGAACATGTGCGGCGTGTTGGTGGCGCCGTAGGCGTGGCCGATCTTGCCGCTGGGGTCCGGCAGCACGGCGGTCGCATGCATGCCCTGATCGGCGATGTAGCGGTTCCACTCCTCGGCGGACATGTCGCCCTGCTTGCCTTTGGCCGAGGAACAGAGGGTCAGCCAGATGACGCCCTGGTCGGTGTAGGTCTTCTGAAGCTGCTGCATTTTGCCGGATTTATAGAACTTCTTGACAAAGGGGCAGCCGCTGTTGGTCCACTCCAGGACCACGTAGCGCCCGGCGAAATCGGACAACGACACCGTGTTGCCGTGGGTGTCGGTGGCGCTGAAGGTGGGAGCAGCAGGCAGGGCTTCCATGGACCGGCTCTGCATCGGCTCGGCGCCGGCCCGAGGCTGCTGCATCCAGATCACGATAGAGGTCACCGCCAGCACGGTCACGATCAGGTAGGACAACTTGCGCTTCATGAGGTCACTCCTGGTGGGGGTTGCTCGTGGTTTGGAATGGGAAGATCGATCCACATGGCATCGTTGCCGCAGGTCAGCACGCCGCGCAGATGCGGCGGCGGCGGGGCCTGGTCGTTAACCAGTTTCAGGGCGATGGCGTAGGTGTTGGCCTTGACGCGATGGATGAAACCGGGCTGAGCCTGAAGGTGTTGGCCGTCGGCAGCGAAAAAGAACATCTGCTCAGGCTCAACCGGCTTATCCAGCGTGAAGGACAACAGGATGAAACGGAGATCGGCATTGAACTGCACATGAAACTTGTCGCCCTCGGCCGGACGCGGCATGGCAGCGCGGGCGGCATCGAATATCGCAGCGACATCCGCATCGCGCGGCGGCTCCTGTTTGGCCAGCGGCAACGTGAGCGTCAGGTTCGCTTTGCCCGGCAGACACTCATCGGGATCGCAGGTCAGCCAGCGGGCGGCCGCCTGGAAGGTGAACGAATCGCCTTGCAGTTCGGCAGGCACCTTGATCTGCGTCAGCAGCAGCACCGGGCCCTCGTAGCCGAAGTTCAGGATCGGCCCCGGAAACGTGAACCGCTTGGGGGCCGGCCATTGAATCTCACCGGCCTCAAACCCCTCGGGCAGCGTCCAGCGGATGCTGGTTGCCAGGCCGCTGTCACCGGGGTTCTGCCAGTAAGTGTGCCAGTGCTCGTCGGCCTTCAGCAGCAGGCCTATCGTGACAGTTCCCCCCGGCACGACGGCTGCCTGCTCGCAAATAAGACTCGCCCGGCAATGGGGTTGCGCGACCGGCTCACTGGTCGCCGCCCAGCCGGGGACCGCCCCTCCGGCGGCCGCCAACAGGCACAGCGAGAGGGTAGCCGATCGCAATTGGAACCGTTCCATACGATCACCAACGGGGCAGGGCCGTGGATTATTTCACCCGGTGCTCAGAGAGGCCAGCCAACCAGACTCCATGCCAGTGAGCCGGGCTGTGTCAGCCCGCCACCGTCCCGGCACGGGCGGCTCGCTTCAGAACCGCGTCAAAGTTCAAGGCATGGTCAGGCAGCCCATGTCTGCGGCGGCGGGTCGCAGGTCACACGGTTGCGGCCGGCCTGCTTGCTCTGGCGCAGCAGCAGGTTGGCGCGGTGCATCAGCGACGTGGTCGTGTCCTGCGGACGTGCCAGCGTGGCGCCGACCGAAACACTGACGCACAAGACCCGCCCGTTCTCGCTGATCCGGGAGTGCCCCACCAACGCGCGAATGCGCTCGGCGATGCGAACCAGGTCATCCGCCTGCGTGCCGCGGGCCAGGACCATGATTTCATCATCCGCCAGGCGGTATGGCGTGTCATTGCCGCGGCAGGTGTGCGAGAGCGTGTCAGCCAGCAGTTGCAGCAGTCGATCACCCTGCTGATAGCCGTAGCAATCGTTGAAGCGGCGGAAGTAGTCGATATCCGCCAGGATGAGGCTGAAGGGCGGACCGCCCTGCTGCATCCGGGAAAAACACTGATTCAGTTCGCTTTCGAGGTGGCGGCGGTTGGCCAGGCCGGTCAGGGCATCGATCATGGCCGGATCGGTGGGTCGGGCGATGGCGGGATCGCAGGCGCTGCGGTCGGCGGTGATGTCGCGGAAGCAGTGGATACAGCCGACGACGCGGCCGTTGACATCGTGCAAGGCGGTGACGCGGATGTGCACGGGCACGCGATGGCCGTCACGGTGGCGCAGGTAGGCTTCGACCTGGCGTTCCCGGCCGTCCGTGATGGCCGCCCGCATGGGGCAACCGTGCAGGCACAGACACTGGCCGGTTTCATCGACGTGGCTGAGGATGTTATCGCAGCAGGGCCGGCCGACGACTTCCGCCGCCGGGTACCCGGTCAACTGCTCGGCCTGCTGGTTCCAGTAACGTATGATCCTCCGGGTGTCGACCAGATAAACCCCATCGACAAACTGGTCCAGCATGTGACCGTAGAACCGCTCAAAATCAAACGCCTGTCCCACTTGCGGCTCCAACCCAATTCCTCCACAGCGCCAGAACTACCCCATTCCAAGATCGACCAGCCGCGGCCGTTGCTTCATGCTTTTCAGGACAATTTGTTGACATATCTTGCCACTTGCCGTTCCGCCGCACACGGCCGCCAAACCACTTCGTTAACATGCCAAACCATGATGAACCACCGCCAACGTTTCCTGGCCACCATGCGTTATCAGCCGCGCGATCGCTGCCCGCTGTACGACTTCAGCTTCTGGAATGAAACGCTGCCCGAATGGCACAAACAGGGCCTGCCCACCTGGGTGGCGCAGCAGACCAGCGAACACTACTTCGGCACCGATCTGTCGCTGTTCACGCATTCGATCAAGGAACTCAACTGCCGCATCGACGTGCCGGTGGGCCTGTGTCCGCTGTTCGAGGAGCAGGTCATCGAGGATCGCGACGATCATGAAATCGTGCGCGAAAACAACGGCGTCATCGTGCTGCGCAAAAAATACATGGGCTCCATTCCCCAGCACGTGGCCCACACCCTGACGGACCGCGCCAGTTGGCGCGAGCATTACCTGCCGCGCCTGGATCCATCCCATCCCCAGCGCTATGGAGACAACTTCCAGCAGCGCATCGCCGCCTTGAGCAGTGATGACTACCCCTGGCCGCGCTTCCTGCCGGTGGGCAGTCTGTGGGGCTGGCTGCGCAACTGGATGGGCGTTGAAAACGTCTCCTACGTGGTTTACGACGACCCCGCCTGGTTCGAGGAGATGGTCGTCACGCTGGCCGACTGCACCATCGGCGTGCTGGAGCGTCTGTTCGCCGCCGGCCTGCGCTTCGATGCCGGCGCCTTCTGGGAGGACATGTGCTACAACGCCGGCCCACTGCTGTCCCCGCAGCACTTCAAGCAGTATCTCGTGCCGCAATACAAGCGCATCACCAGCCTGCTGCGCAAGCACGGCGTCGATGTCATCTGGGTTGATTGCGACGGCAAGATCGACGAGCTGGCCCCGCTGTGGCTGGAGGCCGGCGTCAACACCATGTTCCCCATCGAGGTCGGCACCTGGAACGGCGACCCGGTCGCCTTCCGCAAGCAATACGGTAAAGACATGCTGCTGATGGGCGGCGTGGGCAAGCACATGCTGGCCAGAAACAAGCGCAGCATCGAGCAGGAGATCGCCCGGCTGACTCCCCTGGTGGATGAAGGCGGTTACATCCCGATGCCCGACCACCGCGTGCCGCCGGACGTGCCGTGCGAGAATTACGTGTTCTACTGCGACACGATCCGCCGCCTGTGGGGGCGCGACACCGCGTTGGAGCCGATCCACCGCGAACCGACGCCGCCTGCGGAAGTCAGCGGCGCCACACTTTGGAAACCGTAACAGGATTCAGACCAATCCCGCGAAAAACTCGTGCTTCGGGGCGTACCGACTTCAGTCGGCATGCAGGTGGTACGCATGCCAGCTAAAGCTGGCACGCCCATGACTTTTTCGCAAACCGAATGAATCCCGTAACAATCGAATTCACCCATCGCCGCCGGCTCACAGCGCCGGCGCGTTGGCGGGCAGTTCCTTGAGTGCGTTGTCGATGTTGGCCTGGGGCAGCTCAAAGTCTTCGAGCTTGCCGGACAGGTAGTTATCGTAAGCACCCAGGTCAAAGTGGCCGTGGCCGGAGAAGTTGAAGACGATGCACTTCTCTTCCTTGGTTTCGCGGCACTTGATCGCCTCATCGATGGCCACGCGGATGGCGTGATTGGTTTCCGGGGCCGGGCAGATGCCCTCAGTGCGGGCGAACATGACGCCGGCCTCGAAGGCTGCGTTCTGGTGCACCGCCACGGCATCGAGCACCTTCAGCTTGTGCAGCAACGACACCGACGGCGCCATGCCGTGGTAGCGCAAACCACCGGCGTGAATGCCGGCCGGGACAAAGCTGTGACCGAGCGTGAACATGGCCGCCAGCGGCGCCATGCCCGCGGTGTCGCCGAAATCGTAGGCATATTTGCCGCGAGTCAGCGACGGGCAAGCGGTCGGCTCAACCGCGATCAGCTTCGGTCCGTGGCCGTCCAGTGTTTCCTTGACGAAGGGGAAGATCAATCCGGCCAGGTTCGACCCGCCGCCGGCGCAGCCGATCATGATGTCCGGCGTTTCCTCAGCCAACGCCAACTGCTTCTTGACTTCCAGCCCGATCACCGACTGCTGCATGCAGACGTGATTGAGCACGCTGCCCAGTGAGTAGTTGGTGTCGCCGTGGGTGGCGGCATCTTCGACCGCTTCGCTGATGGCGATGCCCAGTGAGCCGGTGGTGTTGGGATCTTTTTTCAGAATCTCCCGCCCGGCGTTGGTGTCCGGCGATGGCGAAGGCACGCAGCTTGCGCCCCACAACTGCATCAGCGAGCGGCGATACGGCTTCTGCTCGTAGCTGACCCGCACCATATAGACCTTGCACTCGAGTCCGAACAGATCGCAGGCAAACGCCAGCGACGAGCCCCACTGACCGGCCCCGGTTTCCGTAGCGATGCGCTTGATGCCCGC
>CAYYGM010000169.1:893-8080 GCA_964471555.1 uncultured Phycisphaeraceae bacterium | reverse complement strand
CAAAAGGCATGAGAGTCAAGCCTGTATTTTTGTGTCTTATGCGCCTTTTTGTGGCTATTTTTTTCATATTGTTTTCTCCGTGTCCTCCGCGTCTCTGCGGTTCAATTGAATTTTCCATCCTGTCCAATTCATTCCACCCCGCGCCCCAGCTTCGGATGCAGCATCCACAAGAACACCGGCCCACCCACCAATGCGGTGAAGATGCCCACCGGCATCACGCCCAGGTTGCGCCATAACTGGCAGCCCGCCGCCGCGGTGTCGGCCAGCACCATCAACGCCGCCCCGCAGATCGCTGCTCCGATCAGCAGCGCCCGATGGCTCGGACCCAGCAGCGAGCGGGCGATGTGCGGGCAGATCAAGCCCACAAACGCCACCGGCCCGGCCAGCACCACCGCACCGGCTGCCAGTAGCGCGCTGGTCACGAACAGCACCGTGCGCATGCGCGCCAGGTTCACACCCAGGCTGCGCGCTTCGGAAGCTGACAGGGTCGCGACATCCATCGCCCGCGCCATGGCCAGCAGCACGATCAGTCCGATGAAGGTGGCCGATGCGATGGCGATGATCACGTTCCGGCCGACGTCCTTGTCGAGGTAGCCCATCATCCAGTTGGCGACCTCGATGCGCAGGCCGTTGGGGTCCGCCAGGTAGTTGCACATCAGCACGATGGCGCCGTTGATGGTCGAGAGCACGACGCCGGTCAGCAGCAGGCCCAATGGATCGAGCAGTCCGCGTCGCCGGCTGGCCAGGAAGACGATGAACATGGACGCCAGTGCGCCGCAGGCTGCACCGAGGTAACTGGGGCCGAGTGCGGTGCCGCCGGCGTAGTTGATCCAGTGTTGGGCCATGATCCCAGCCGCGGCCCCGGTGGAAAGCCCGAGGATGAAAGGCTCCGCCAGCGGATTGCGCAGCAGCGCCTGCAGGGCCACGCCGCTGGAGGAAAGTGCCACGCCCACGATGATCGCCAGCACCAATCGCACGGCCCGTTCGCGCAGCAGGAAATCCGCATCCGCACCGCTCGGCCAACCCAGTGTGGCCGACCCGATGCACAGCCGCCCCAGGGCAGCCAGGGCCAGCACCGCACTCATGGCTGCCACCACCAGGATGACGCGGCGGTTATTCATGATCTTCCTGAAACTCGTAGCCCAGTTCCGAATGAATGGCCTCGGCGATGCGCTGCACGGTGCGCACCAGCGACGTGCCCGGCAGGGCGATCAAGGGATCGTTCAACAGCACGATGCGCCCATCGCGCACGGCCGGCACCGGCACATCGGTAAACTCGCGCAGGCGATCATCGCCTTCAGCCAGCGGCGGGGCCCCCGGAAGCATCAGCAGGATCACATCCGGTTGCAGCGACAACAGCGCTTCGCGGTCAAAAGTCGGAGCGGGCACCGTGGCGCTTTCAGCCGCGTTGATGCCGCCGGCCTGTTGCAGCAGCGAATCGTTGACCGTGCCCGGACCACTGGCCATGATCGGATGCAGCGCGATCACCATCAGCACGCGCGGCCGCTCCAGTTCCGCCACGTCGATGCGCAACTGGCGCAGTTGATCGTTCAGATGACGGGCCAGATCATCTGCTTTTTGCGGGCAACCCAGCACGATGCCCATGCTGTGCAGGGTGTCCAGCACATCGTCGATGGATGCGGGCGTGGGATAGTCCTCCAACCGGAAGCGGCCGGACTCCGCCAACTCGCGCAGGCGCGGCGGCACGCCTTCCTTGCCGGACATCGTCAGCACCAGTGTCGGCTTCACGCTCAGCAGCCGCTCAATATCCACCTGCACGAAGTTGCCCAGCACCGGCACGCTCGCATCGGCGACCGGATCATGCTGAGCCACGCCCACCACGTCATCGAGCACGCCCAGGTCGGCCGCCATCTGCGTCAGGGCCGGGGCGAGGGTGACGATGCGACGTCCGCTGCTGCTGGCCGGTGGAGACTGTTGACTGCAACCCATCAGCAACAACACACACAGCGCGACAGCGGTCGCGCGGGTGCAGTGGATGATGAATGCTTGGCGTTCAGTCCACATCGGCAGCGGCGCTCGCGTTCATCTCAACCTTGTCCGGCACATCGGCGGCGGGCGCAGCAGGTGCTTGCAGGGTGATCTCGTCGAAGGCTGCTCCATCGCTGTAGTAGCGCAGCAGCAGATACACCCAGGTCATGGCGGTGAAATAGAAACTGACGCAGTAGGCAGCCAGCACGCCCAACAGCAGCTTGACCCACACGCCCACCATGGTTGCCGCCACCTTGCCCGAAGTGTCCAGCACCGCCAGGTTCGGCTCGTGAGAGGCCTGCCCCAGCATGGGCGTGGGCAGAATGGCGTCGAAGCGATTGATGCCCTCGGCCGCCTCGCTGAAAGTCAGCAAGCCCATCGCGGTCTTGGTCACCCAGATGGTCGAAAACAGAACCAGTCCCACCACCAGGTAACCCACCGCGCCGTACACCACCGTCACCGCCAGATACAGCAGGTAGCGCCACGGATGGGCCACCAGATAACTGAACGAGCGGCTGACGGCATCGAACGCATCGGCATCCTCCACCGCCACGGCCGGAGTCAGCAGGTGACATCCGAACGCCAGGGCCAGCAGGAACACGGCCGCCACGGAGCCCAGGAACAGCATGAAGCCGAACAGAAATCCCCCGATCACGTCCAGCACCGGCAGATTGAAAAACACCAACCCCGCCAGGGCCAGCAGCGCTCCGATCAGCACCGCCACCGCCAGCGGCAGCAGTGGAGCTGCGATCAGATGCTTGGCCCGTTTGAGGCTGAACTGCAGCGCTTCGAACGGTGAGGCGTGCATCCCGCGACAGGCGTCGAGGGCGGCCAGGCGGGCGATGGCGCCGCCCAGCAACATGGTCAGCACGAAGGCGTAGAACAGATAGATGGCGCTGAACCAGGGATGTGTGTTCAACAACCAGCCCGGCAGCACGAGGACCATGTATTCGATTTCACCGATGACGCCGCCGCTTTGGCCGCTGAGCAGTTCGGTCAGGCCGAAGTTCAAGCCCACGGCATTGCTGACCATGCGATCGAAGTGCATCAGCTCGTACTGCAACAGCGTCTGGAAGATCGGCTGACGATCGAACTGCTGGCCCTCGACGATGCGCTGAGCGAAGCGCTCGAGAAACTCGTCGTACTGCTGGCTGGTGTAGGTGGTGTAGTTTTCGATTTCGCGATTGAGAACCTGCTGGCCCCACACGAAATCCATGGCCTTGCCGCCCAGGAACAGCAGCACCACCATCAACAGGGCCAGAAACATCCGCCAGGGCGCCAGCGATTGCCGCAACGAACGAAACAATCGCAACCCCGGGGACGCGTCCAGCCATCGCACCGCCTCGACCTGCACGCGATGGGGATAATCAGTCATGGCATCAGTATAGTGCAGGCAGTAGGGAGTAGGCAGTAGGGAGTAGGGTCGTACTCAGAGATCCAATGTTTCGCCGACCTCTGCATCGGCCTAAGGCCTATGCCCTACTGCCTATTGCCTACTCCCTACTCCCTGCCTCACCTGCTATCCTACAACCATGAACGACGATCGAGCAGCCCGGGTGATCCGGCAGCAGGTACAGACCGACAGCCTGTTCGGACTCGATGCCGTGCCGGTGCGTCCCCGTAGCAGCAGTAGCAGTAGCAGCAGCAGCAGCGGGGGTTCGGCGTTGCCGGCGGGCCAGAGCAAAGCTCAGGCATTGGCGATCATGGACCAGCAGGAGGTGCGCGGCTGCCGCAAGTGCGAGCTGTGCCACAGCCGCACGCAGACGGTCTTCGGCGAAGGCGATCCCAACGCGGCGCTGATGTTCATCGGTGAGGGTCCGGGCCAGAACGAGGACCAGCAGGGCCGTCCCTTCGTCGGTCGGGCCGGCGAGCTGCTCAACAAGATGATCCTCGCCATGGGGCTGACGCGCGAGCAGGTGTACATCGCCAACGTGGTCAAGTGCCGCCCGCCGGACAACCGCACGCCGGTGCCGGACGAGACGACCGCGTGTTGGGATTATCTGCGGCGACAGATCGAGATCATTCGTCCCCGGGTGATCGTGGCCCTGGGCGCACCGGCCGCCAAGGTGCTGTTGGAGACCAAGGTCGGCATCATGAAGCTGCGCGGCACGTGGCAGCAACTCAACATGGTCGAGCCGCCGATCCCGGTGATGCCCACGTTCCACCCGGCTTACCTGCTGCGGGCCTATACGCAGGACAACCGGGCCAAGGTGTGGTCCGACCTGCAGCAAGTGATGGAGTTGCTGAAAAAGTGAAAAGCGGAAAGTGAAAATTCGCGCCACGAGCGCACGTGAAAAGATTGTCACTTTTCACTTTTCACTTTCTCTCAGCGCTCCATGAAGATTTCCATCAGTTGGCGGCGTGAGCTGATGCCGAACTTGCGGTAGATGTTTTTGACGTGCACGTGGATGGTGTGATGGGAGCGCACCAGTTCGTCGGCGATCTGTTTTTCGGTCATGGAGGTGCGCAGGTAGCCGAGGATCTGCCGTTCGGTTTTGCTGAGGCGAGAGAGGCGGCGGGGCAGGGTCAGGCCTTGGCCGGGTTCGGTCGAGTTGTTGGTATTGTTGAGTTGGTGGCGAAGACTGGCGCGGATCAAGCGTTGGATGGTCGGGTGCAGTCGTCGCAGCAGGGCGATCTGGTCCTCCACGAAGGGCAGATGCGGGGCGCTGCGCAGGTAGCAAAGCAGGGCCCAGCTATCGCCTTGCAGATCGAGGCACTGGCAGAGGCAGTCGGTGATCGGGCGGACCGCTTCCAGCGGCTGAAACAGGTTGGCATCGGCGTAGGATTGCTCATCGAAGAGATCGCGCGGACGGATAACGCCATAGGGCGGCCGATTTTCCGCCAGTCGATGAAACAGGTTGCCGTTCTGATGAGGCCAGTCGGCAAGTACCGCTTCCTGCCGCGGATCAATGCCGAGGCGGCCGTTCTGCACGCAGGTGTCCAGGCTCAACTCGGGGCAGCCATAGACCCGTGCCGCTGCGGCGTCCGCTTCGATGGCGCGGCAGACTGTTTCCAGCACCTGCAGCAGTCCACCGTACAACGGCGACTCCAAAGATGCATAGACCTCTATTTCGTCGGACATCTAAGCCCCCCATACAGGCTTCAGAGGGCCGGATATCGAACGGCGCCGCCCGTCAACCGGCTCGTGGCATTACCTCAGTTTCAGCATTATTCATACAACGCAAGGATTTTCAAGCCGCTCTCGTAATATTTCGCATTGATCCATTCATATCAGGTTCATCACATCTCGAGTGTTCCCTGTTATTCGTTGCCCGGAAGCGACAATGCGGATCGATCGCTTCCATTTTAACGTCATCTTCAAAGTCACAAGGTCACACCCAGATCCTGAGGCAAGCGGGGAACGCGGCTACTGATACCGTGACAACTCAATTGATATGGATTATCGTCTCCTACCATGTACCCGCTGAAGCAACGGTGACACCAAGTTGTCACTCTGCTGCTGAAATGTCAGACAGCAGCAGGGAATTCGTCGATAATCTGTTCACTCGCACATGCGTCAAGCAAACACCATCATCTGCTGGGGGGGTTGGATCAACTGCCTGCTGGCCGTGGTGATCGCAATCCTGGCCCCGGTCGCCTTCGCCCATGACACCGACCAGTTCTCACTGCCTGTCGGCCAGGAGTTCGCGGATGTCGGCGATTTCCTCAATCAGCAGACCGTTGACACGCTGCAGAAGGCGGTCGATGAACTGAACCGGCGGATGCGCGATGTGCTGGAACGCGACCGGCACGCCATCGATCCCGGCAGCCGCCCTCCCCCAGGTGTCGTCTACGATCCCGAAGGCGTGCTGGAGCGCTGCCACTCCAAGCTGGGCGTGGCCCGTGCGGTGTTCGATGCCTTCGGCCCGGCCCTGACCCGTATCGAGGGACTCGAGCACGATCTGTACACCCCCGAGATGGAGGCCCGTTACCCCGGCCAGATCACCGGGTACAACGCCAAGGCTCACTTCAATTCCATCTACAACAAGGCCTACTTCATCCTCGACCCACGCAACGTCACGACCACCATTCACTCCTCCAGCATGAAGGTCTACGGCGTTTACCTGGGCACCGACAAGATCGGCCACTTCTCCGACATGGGCTATCATTACTACAAAATCTACATGTCCGCCCTGGCCAAAGGCGACGACGAGCAACAGGCCATGGCCGAGGCCGTCAAGCTCGGCACCGACGGCATCATCTCCGAGAAAGCCCTGCTCGGCGTGCTCACCGCCGGGTCATACTCCAATGCGGATCTGGTTTCCAACTATGTCGGCTGTCTGTTCTATCGCAATCTGACTGAGCCGACCGTTATCAAAGGCGTGCTCTGTCCGCCTATTCTCAAGCGTGACGGCGAGTACTGGAAGCTCAACGACCCCACGCTCGAACCGCATTTTTTCCATCGCTTCATCAGCGATCATTGGAACGAAGCGCTCAATCCCTCGCTCTATGAGCCGTTGATGCGCGACACCGTCCGCAAGCTCGTGGAGGAACGCAACCCCGATCTGCTCAACTGGTACAAGGATCTCTACGGCGATCAGGATCCCGCCATTTTTTTCGACCGGCTGGCCCACGAGCTAAGCACCTACTACGGCGAACCCTACGGCCACAGCGGACAGTTCGATCAACTGATCCACATCGGTAACACGATTCGACACGACAAACCGTGACTATCATCCTCAAACGCCGGCTCGTTTCGTCAAGTAGTGGGTCCGGTCATTCGACAATAAAGGTGTGGTTATGCGTCAAAACCTGATATCGGCCCTGTTGATTCTGCTGGCAACGCCCTGGGCCGCCGCCCATGACACCGACCAGTTCTCCATGCCGCCCGAGGGTCAGGAGCTGGCGGACCTGGGCCCCTACGTCAACGCCCAGGTCGTCGAGGCCGTCCAGAAAGGTATCGACAGTGTCAACCAGCGCATCCGCCAGATCGTCGAACGCGACCTGCGCTCGGTCGATCCCGGCAGCCGACCCCCGCCCGGACAGTACTACGATCCGACCAACGTGCTGGGTGAATGCCATAAGAGCGATACCGTGGCCCGCGCCGTGTTCGACGCCTTCGGCAATGCCGTGATTCGCATTGAATGGATGGAACGCGAGCTCTACACCAAGCAAGTCACTGACCAGTACCCCGGCCAGCTCACCGCCTACAAGGCCCGCAGCGAGTTCGCTTCCATCTACAACAAGGCCTTTTCCGT
>CAYYGM010000169.1:0-883 GCA_964471555.1 uncultured Phycisphaeraceae bacterium | reverse complement strand
TTCTTCGCCTCCACCATCAAGCTCTACGGCATCTACCTCGGCACCGACAAGATCGGCCACTTCACCGACATGGGCTATCGCTATTACGAAGACTACCGCCGCGCCCTGCGCCAAGGGAAAACCGAAGATCAGGCCATGGACGAAGCCGTCAAACGTGGCGACGAGGGCATCTTCTCCGAGCACGGCTTCCTCGGGTCCGTCACCGCCGGCTCCTACTCCAACGGCGATCTGGCCGCCAACTTCATCGGCATGCTCTTCTATCGCAATCTCACCGAGCCCACCTTGGTCCAGGGCCGACTCTGCCCGCCCATCCTGGTCCGCGACGGCGAATACTGGAAGCTCAACGGCCCACCCGACACGCAGTTCCTCGAACGTTTCATCAGCGACCACCTCAACGAAGCACTCAACCCTTCGCTCTATCAGCCCATGATCCGTGACGCCGTACGCAAGCTCGTCGCCGAGCGCAATCCCAACCTGCTGCGCATCTACGCTGACCGCTACCAGGACAAAGACCCCGCCCAGTACTTCACCGACCTGGTGCTCACCCTCAGCGACTACTACGGCCACGACTACGGCCACCAGGGCGAACTCGACGAACTGATCCACCTCGCCAACACGATCCAACCCGAGTGAGGGGAATTGTTGATTTAGCGGCTTCGCCCGCTGTTGAGGCCGTTGGATTGAGGGTTGTTGATTGCCATTCGTGGCATTTGCACAGCCGCGGCTGAGGCCGGTTTACCGGCCGTGCCGATGAAAAACCAACGTGCTTATCCGCTATTGCGAGATCCCAACGCGAAATCAAAAATCACCTCGCCACGCGGTGACGGATCCGATCGGCCCAAACCCGCCACGCGCGCAGCAAGGCGACACATCAGGAAGGCCG
>CAYYGM010000168.1:0-8200 GCA_964471555.1 uncultured Phycisphaeraceae bacterium | reverse complement strand
ATGCAGATGGCGTTGGGCGAGCAGTTGAATGCCGGGATGATCATGGTCCTGCCGATCTTTCTGTTCCTGGCGGTGTGGGTGCCGTGCTGCACGAGCGACATCGTCTTGCCGGTGTGGTTCAGCCAACTGGCACACCGGCGGGGAGAAAGCGAGCGTGCGGGATGAAGATCGCCATCGCCAGCGGCAAAGGCGGCACCGGCAAGACGACGCTTGCAACCTGTCTGGCCGTGACGGCGGCTACGCACGGCCGATCCACAACTTACGTTGACTGCGATGTCGAAGCGCCGAACGGCCACCTGTTGTTGCAGCCGAGTATCGAGCAACGTCAACCGGTGACGCGCCTTGTACCCGAAATCGACCTGGCGCGGTGCGACCGGTGCGGCGTCTGCGAACGGGTTTGCCAGTTCGGTGCGATCCTCTGCTTTGAACAAGGCGTACAGGTGCAGCCGAATCTTTGTAAATCGTGCGGCGCGTGCATCACAGCGTGCCCGCAGCAGGCGATGGAGGAAATCCCACGGCATGTCGGAGAGGTCTTCATCGGCCGATCGGGTCCGGTGGGATATCTCCGGGGCGAACTCGACGTGGGACAGCCGCGGTCGATCCCGGTGATCGAGGCGGCTCGCCACATGGGTGCAGCCCCAACGGATTTGACGGTACTGGATGCGCCCCCCGGCGCGTCGTGCCCGATGGTGACCGCCGTGCGCGGTGCTGATCTCATCTTGTTGGTGGCCGACGCCACCCCGTTCGGGTTGGCCGACCTCAACATCGCGGTGCAGACGGTGCGATCGCTCAATATGCCAGTGGCGGTCGTGATCAATCGCAGCGACTTGGGCGACCGTCAGGTCTACGAATTCTGTGAGACGCACGGTCTGCCTGTATTCGCCGAGATTCCATATTCGCACGGGGTCGCGCAAGCCTACGCCGAAGGTGATCTTGCCCGCCTGCTCGGCGAACTCGATACCCCGCTGGCCGCGTTGTTGGATCGTGTCACGGTGGAGCAAGCAAGGAGGGCATCGTGATCCGTGAACTGGTCGTCATCAGTGGCAAAGGCGGAACGGGCAAGACCTCGATCGCCGCAGCCCTGGCGGCGCTGGCCCGCCCGGTGGTGCTGGCCGACTGCGATGTCGATGCCCCCGATCTGCACCTGCTCACCCAGCCGCGCATTCGGGAGCGTCACGATTTCAGCGGCGGGAAGAAGGCCCATATCGAACCGGCGTTTTGCCTTGGCTGCGGCCAGTGTGCTCAAGCGTGCCGCTTCGACGCGATTCACCCGAGTGATGACAACTTGACCTATACGGTCGATCCGGTCGCATGCGAAGGTTGCGGTGCATGTGTGCCGGCATGTACCTCCGACGCCATCCGTTTCGAGCAGGTCACCAATGGCGAATGGATGGTCAGCGAGACGCGTTTTGGTCCGATGGTGCATGCCCGTTTGCACCCCGGAGAAGAAAACAGCGGTAAGCTTGTCACCATCGTGCGCCGCGAGGCCCAGCAGGAAGCCGCGGATGCCGATATCCCGCTGATCCTGATCGACAGTTCGCCGGGGATCGGATGCCCGGTGATCGCATCCCTGGCCGGCGCCGACCTGGCCCTCGTGATTGCCGAACCGACGCCCAGCGGGCTGCACGATGCACGGCGCGTGCTTGAAGTGGCGCGTCAATTACACGTACCCGCGGCGCTGTGTGTCAATCGCTGGGATCTGCACCCGCTCATGGCGGCCTGCATGAGAGCCGAGGCCGCGGCAACCGATCTGCCTTTTGTGGAGCCGGTATACGAAGACCCAGCTTTTGTTGAGGCCCAGTTACGGGGGCTTGCCGTCAACGAACACGAGCACTCGTCGGCCGCTGAAAACATTCGTCGGCTATGGGACAACGTGTCCGCGATGATTCACCAATCGCAAGGAAGAGGGCACGTATGTCATTCCTGATCATTGTGCGATTCGATTATGGAGCGAACGATGAAGATTGCCATACCTGTTGAGAACGGCCGACTTGCCCCGCACTTCGGCCGCTGCCCGGAAATGATGTTGTTCACCATCGGCGACCGGACGCGCCACGTAGTCGCCGAGCAGGTGCTGGAGACGCCGCCCCATGAACCGGGATTGTATCCCGCCTGGCTGAAGGCGCGGGGCGCGGACGTCGTGCTCGCCGGCGGCATGGGCCGACGCGCCATCGCCTTGTTTGAGCAAGCGGGAATCAGCGTCGTGGTTGGCATGCCCTGCCAACGACCGCATGTGCTTGTGGCGGCACTGCTCGCCGACGAGTTGCCGGTAGGCGTTAACACCTGTTCTCACGGACCGAACCATGACTGCCACCACTGACTCGATGATCCGCTCAACCCGCCGCCGGCTCCACCCGCACTGTTACGTGTGCGGCGAACTGATGCCTGAAGGCCTTGGTGTGGATTACCGCGCTTTGCCGGATGGCCGGGTCGAAGCGGTGATCGATTGCCCTCACACCTGGGAAGGTTATCCCGGCCTGGTGCACGGCGGCATCATTGCGACGCTGCTGGACGGAGCCATGACCAACTGCCTGTTCGCCCACCACATTGCCGCGGTGACCGCCGATCTGCACGTCCGTTTTCGCCACCCGGTGTGCCTCGGGCACACGATGACGATCCACGCCGAAGTGACGCGCGGATCGCCGCCCGTGTTCGTGGTCAAAGCGGTACTCGTGCAGGAAGGCCGGGTCCGCGCCACAAGCGTCGGCAAGTTCATGAAACGAAGTGAGCGGGAGATTGAACCATGAACCACACCATCCACATCACCGTACTGGTCGAGAACACCGCCCGTGGGCGCGGCTTGCTTGCTGAACATGGCCTGGCGTACTGGATCGAAACCGAAACCTGCAAAGTGCTTTTCGATACCGGGCAGACTGCGGAAGTGCTGTGGCACAATGCCGAACTGCTTGGAATCGACCTGGCCGATGCTGACGCCGTCGTCTTGTCCCATGGGCACTTCGATCACACCGGGGGCCTGCCGCAACTGCTGCAACGGGTGCGCTTGCCGAACCTCTATCTTCACCCCGCGGCGCTGGCGCAGCGATTCAGTCGGCATGACGATGATTCGGTTGAAGACGTAAGCATCCCCCCGCAACTGGATGAATCAACACTCCGGCGGCACGTCGCCTGCCTGCATTGGACCGAGCAGCCCGTTCGGATCGACGGCGGCATCCAAATCACAGGACCAGTGCCTCGCATCACCGACTACGAAGACACTGGCGGCGACTTCTTCCTCGACAGCGGTTGCGCCGAGGCCGATCCAATCCTCGATGACCAGGCCATCTTCTTTCACACGATGCAAGGCACCGTGGTGATCGTCGGCTGCGCCCACGCCGGCGTGGTCAATACGTTGCAGTACATCCGTACGCTCACCGGGGATCGGCCGATTCACGCGGTCATCGGCGGGATGCACCTTGTCCATGCATCCCCACAGCGCCTGGAACAGACCGGCAAGGCGCTGAAGCAACTCGACGTGCAACTGATCGCGCCCGCCCATTGCACCGGCCCCATGGCGGCCGCCTGGTTGTGGTCGCAATTCCCCGAACGCTGGCAACCCTGTCATGTCGGCACATGCTTCGAGTTCGAGCTGACGGAGGCCCAGTCATGAGTTTTGACGAGACTGACATTTCCGCGGCCATCATCCGAGGCTACCACGAAAAGCTGCTCGACCGGCTGGCCAGTGATGTCGTCATCGTGGGGGCTGGTCCGTCCGGCCTGATCGCGGCGATCGAACTGGCGCGGCGTGGCAGGAAGGTCATCATCATTGAGAAACGACTCACGCCCGGCGGTGGCGTCTGGGGCGGGGCCATGGCGATGAACGAAGTCATCGTCCAGGCTGAGGTTGGCGCCATGCTCGATGAACTGAATATCCGCCACGTGGCGGCCGACACTCACCTTTGCCGCGTGGATGCGATCGAGTTGGCCTCGGCACTGACGCTTGCCGCGGTGCACAGCGGCGCGGTGTTGTTGAACATGCTGACGGTGGAGGACTTGTCCGTGCACCATGGCTCCGTCTGTGGTGTTGTGGTCAACCGCACGGGTACGTCGGCCCCATTGCCGATCGATCCGTTGACAATGCGCGGCCACCTGGTGGTGGACGCAACCGGTCACGACGCGGCGCTGGTGCGGATGCTTCAGCAGCGAAAACTCGTCGATGACAACGTGCTGGCCGGCGAAGGCCCCATGAACGCCGAGGAGGGGGAGCGTTTTGTCGTGGAGCGCACAGGGGAGCTGCACCGTGGACTGTGGGTCTGCGGCATGGCGGTATGCGCCACATGGGGCGGGCCACGCATGGGGCCGATCTTCGGCGGCATGCTCCTGTCCGGTCAGCGCGTGGCCGAACTGGTTGACCGTGAACTCGAATCAAAACCCCGAAACACACAAGACCTGATCCTGAAGGAGTCATCATGATCGCAGCCGACATCGTCATTCTCGGCGGCAGCGCCGCGGGCATCACCGCCGCCATTACCGCCCGTCGTCATCACCCGGATATGCGGATCGTCCTGGTCCGCAAGGAACAGCAGGTGCCGATCCCCTGCGGCATCCCCTATATCTTCGGCACATTGGGCAGCACGGAAAAGAACCTCATCCCCGACGCCGTGCTTGAAAAACACCAGGTGGACCTGCTCATCGCCACGGCGATTGAGATCGATCGGGAACAGCGCCGGCTGCACACCACCGAGCAAACCGTCCAATACGATCGGCTCATCCTGGCAACGGGATCGGCGCCGATCAAGCCACCCATTCCTGGGGCGGACCTGCCGGGCGTTTATTCGATCCTGAAGGATGTTGACCACTTGAAAGCGCTTCAACAAGCGATTCAACACACGCGACGCATCGTGATCATCGGTGGCGGCTTTATCGGGATCGAATTCGCCGACGAGATCAACAAGATCGGCGGCAAACAGGTCACGGTCCTGGAACTGACGGCCAACTGTCTGAGCCTATCCTACGACCCGGAGTTCTGTGTCGAAATGGAAGATCATTTGCGGGATCGCGGCGTCACCGTACGCACGTCCGCAACCGTCGAGCGGATCATGGGTGACGGCCAGGTCCAGGCGGTCCGGCTGGCCGACGGTAATGAAGTCCCCGCCGACCTCGTCATCCTCGGCCTCGGCTCACAAGCCAACGTCACACTGGCGCAGAAAGCCGGCCTGACCATCGGCCCCACCGGCGGCGTTTCCGTGGACCGCGCCATGCAGACCTCCGACCCCGCGATCTTCGCCTGCGGGGATTGTGCCGAGAAAATCTCCTTCTTTGGCGGCCGCCCCTCGCCGTTGAAGCTCGCCTCCATCGCCCAACTAGAAGCCCGCATCGCCGGGGCCAATGTGTTCGGCCTGCGACGCGAGAGTGACGGCACCGTGGGCGCTTGGTCCACCGCTGTGGGTGAACTGGCCATGGGCACCGCCGGTTTGACCGAATCCATGGCTCGGGAGCGCGGCTACCAGATCGTCTGCGGTGCGGTGGAGACGCCGGACCACCACCCCGGTGGCATGCCGGGCACCGCGACCATGAAGGTCAAGCTCGTGTTCGAGTCGCACTCCCAGGTGCTGCTCGGCGGCCAGGTGCGGGGCGGGGCGTCGGTCGGCGAGATGATCAACACCATCGCCGCCCTGGTGCAGAAGCGCATGACCGCGGAAGACGTGGCCATGTTCCAGATGGGAACGCACCCCGCCCTGACCGCTTCGCCGATCGCCTATCCCCTGGTCAATGCCGCGGAAGAAGCCATCCGCGCGAGCCAGCGCGTCGCTGACGTGTCGCCGACTCACCGCGGCACGCCGCAACCCGAAGCGGTGGTTTCCTGAACCCCCCTATCAGTCACCTCCTAAGAGAGGAACGTCATGAGTACCCATGATTTGATCCAGGACTTGAACGAAAACCTGGCTGCCGAGTCGGGCACCATCATCCGGTATAACGACCAAGCCAGTCAATGCTTCGGGCCGGCCGGTGGCGAGCTGCGCGAGGTGTTTGAGCGAGAGGTCCACGACGAAATCAGCCACGCCCGTACGTTGCAACGGCTGCTCAAGGGCATGTGAGGCCGGTGATGGCGGAACCCGACCTCGACCGTTGGCTGCGCTCCACCGGGAGGCGTGTATTGAGCAATCTCGGCCTTCGGCCGGGCCATCGCGTGGCAGACCTGGGTTGTCGTAACGGCGGGTATCTGCTCCCCGCAGCCCAGATCGTCGGCGAAGAAGGCCGCGTCTATGGCGTTGACATGAACGCTGACGCTTTGGTGCACGCTCACCGACTCTGCACGGCACGACGGCTGAACAACGTGACACTCATCGAGGCAGACCTGAGAAGCCAGTCGCCCATCCGTCCCGGCGTGATCGACATCGCTTTGCTCTTTGACGTCACGCACAACGTGTTCTTTCCCGACCCCGAACAGCGCGTCGGCTTGTTTCAACGCGTCCACCGCTTGCTCAAACCCAACGGCAGAGTCGCTCTCTACCCCACGCACATGACCGAACACGGCCCAGGCCTGCAACAGGTTTGCCGCGAAATCAGCCGCTCCGGCTTTCGTGAGGTGGATCACGCCAGGCGGCACATGCTCCACGACGATCGCCTCGTACGCGGATGGGTCTTCGTCTATCAGCGCCGCTGATCGGGCTCCAGGCACGCTCCTTTGAAAGATGTCATGAACCCATCTCGTGTAAGACCGCCCGCAGCAACCGAGAACGCAAGTTCCCACGAACATGACGTCTTCGGTCCGGTCCCTTCCCGCAGGCTCGGCCGGTCGCTCGGCATCGACACGGTTCCCCTGAAAACCTGCAACTGGAACTGCGTCTACTGCCAGCTCGGACGCAGTACGCCCGTTGTCAACGAGCGCAAAGAATACATTCCCGTCGAACCAATCCTGACGGAAGTCCGGCAAGTGCTCCAAACGCTGTCACCCGACACATTTGATTGGATCACCTTCGTCGCCTCCGGCGAAGGCACGTTACACAGCCGCATCGGTGAACTGATCCAAGAGGTTCGCCGGCTGGACGACCATCCCATTGCGGTCATCACCAACGGCTCGTTGTTTTACCTGGACGAAGTGCGGCAGTCTCTGGCCCGTGCCGACGCCGTGCTGCCCACACTGGATGCTGGTGACGCCCCACTGTACCGGCGGATCAACCGGCCGCACCCGAGCCTGACGTTCGAGCAACACGTCGCCGGTCTCGAAGCCTTTGCACGCACAAAGCCCCGCGGACAATTGTGGATCGAAGTCATGCTGGTGGCGGGACTGAACGACAGCGAAGCTGCGCTGAATCAGTTGGCCGATGTCATGCGACGGGTCGGCCCGGACCGCATTGACCTCACCCTCCCCACGCGCGGCTCCGCCGAACGCGGGGTTCAACCTCCGGATCGGGATGGCCAGATGCGCGCCCAAGCCATCCTGGGCCCCAAAGCTCACCTCACGGCCCCGTCTGCGCTCGCGCTGGACCTGGCCAACTCCGGCCCCATCGAAGAGCAAATCGCTGCCGTGATTCGCCGCCACCCGCTGCGCGTCTCTGACCTGGAGCGGGCCCTACCGCAATGGCAACCCAGCCACATCCATCACATTCTCGAACGGTTGAGGGCGGACCATCAGATTCAATTCGTGGAACGATGGGAAACCCTATTCATTACAAGTGTTGAAGCACGCTACAGTCCATAACGCAGATCATAAACAGCCCCCTTCGTTTGATGATGGCAGTTTAATCGCCGTTGCGGCGATTGATTGCATCCATCGGTCAACCAAGAATACATGGATTGCCACCGGCAACGATCATTGTGGGAACTGAGTGATTTGCAATAGTTTCAAATTTGCGAAACGAAGCCATGACCTCCTCCCGATCTTCGTACCAATCAATGTGAAAGAATCAGGTTAAGGGAACAGGCTGGCTGAGCCGGAGGGAGGGGCGCAGCCCCGACCGCGGGGTGCGCTGTGCATGAATGGGTTTCGATGGGGTGCAAGTCCCCTGCGGAGCCTGTCGGAGGCAACCACGAGCCGGAGGCAACTGCACGTGATGATCCAATTCGATCTATCGAGTGAGATCATCTTCGCCGCGAGGCCGTGTGGAATGGAAGCCCGAGGCCAAACATGGAACCGAACACGAGCGAACCCCCGATCAGGCCGTCAGGGTCTGGGCGAGCGTGACTTCCAACGCGAAGCCCGATATCCGACCGAGGCGATGGTGATGGCCTTCTGCAGCGTGGTGTAGTGCGGCAGCCG
>CAYYGM010000167.1:0-8320 GCA_964471555.1 uncultured Phycisphaeraceae bacterium | reverse complement strand
CGACCAGGCCGCGCCGTATCGAGCTGATCCTGCGGCAGATCGAGTCGCTGCCCACTTTGCCGGCGGTGGCGGCCCGACTGCTGGAGTTGACCACCAGCGATGATTCGCACGCCCGCCAGGTCATCGAGTTGATCAGTTCCGATGCCGCCCTGACCGCCAAGGTGCTGCGCCTGTGCCGCACGGCCGACAAGGGACTGCGCGAGCAGGTGCTCAGCGTGGACAAGGCGGTGGTGCTGCTGGGCTTCAACGCCATCCGCAACACGGTGCTGTCGGTCAAGGTTTTCGAGATGTTTTCGGCCGCCGCCCCGTCGCCCCCGGAAGATCGGGCAACGGGAGACCAGGACGGCGAGGGAAAAGTCTTCGATCGCAGTAGTTTCTGGCTGCACAGCCTGGCGGTCGGTGTGCTGGCCGAGCGCCTCGCCAAGGCGCACAAGGGCCGCCGCGACCTGCACCGCGACGAGGCTTTCGTCTGCGGCCTGCTGCACGACATCGGCAAGCTCGCCCTCGATTACGTCCTGCCCCGCAGTTTCGCCCGGGTTATCGAGCTGACCGAGTTCAACCAGGGCAACATCGCCGAGTTCGAGCGCAAGATCGTCGGCCTCGACCATCACACGGTGGGCAAACGCCTGGCCGAACAGTGGCACCTGCCGCACCGGTTACAGGACTGCATCTGGCTGCACGGGGCGAGCTATGACACGCTGCCTCGCCTGGAGCATCGCAACCTGGTGGCCCTGATCGAGCTGGCTGACATCCTGGTCCGCCGCCAGCACATCGGCTACAGCGGCAACTTCAAGTTCAACCAGGATCCGTCATTCCTCATCGAGCGGCTGAACCTTGATGCACGCATCGTTGAGGAAGCGGTGACCAGCCTGCACAGCGACGTGGACGAGCGGGCTGGTGCTTTGGGCCTGCGCGATGTGCCCACGCCGGCCATGTTCCTGCAGTCGATTCAACGCGCCAACGAAGAGCTCGGCCGCATCAACGGCGTGCTCGAGCGGCGCGGACGCCTGGCCCAGCAGCAGTCGCGCGTACTGGATGCGATCACCACGTTCCACGGTTCGGCCATGCCCGGCCGCAGTGTGCAGGACGTGCTGGAAGCGGTTGTCGAATCAGCCCGCGGCGTGCTGGGCAGCGGATACTACGCCATGCTCGTGCCGGGCATGGAAACCGATGAAGGCGACGGCCCGTGGCTGATCTGCCAGTACAACCGTGAAGGCCACGCGGTGCACGCTCAGTATGTCGATCCGCCTCCGATGGCGCCGAAGTGGAACGACCTGGGCGGTGATTCGCCGGAAGCCGGCGGTGCGGTGAGCCTGATGAGCATTCTGCCCTGGCTGTCGGATTACCTGATGGAAGCGGATGACCTGCGTCAGGTGCGACTGCTGCCTTTGAGTTGCGGCTGGGGCACAGCCGGTGTGCTGCTGCACGATCGCCAGGATTTGCCGCCGTGGGCCATGCTGCACACGCTGTGCGTCACCTGGGGCGCTGCGATTGCCGCGGCTCAGCAGCACGAAGGCGCCCGCCGCCTGGGCGAGCAGCTCGCCGAAGCCAACACGCAGTTGGCCGAGGCCCAGGACCGTCTGCTGCGGCAGGAGTCGCTGGCCCACCTGGGTCAGATGGCGGCCGGGGCGGCGCACGAGATGAACAACCCGCTGGCGGTGATCAGCGGGCGCAGCCAGTTGCTGATGATGGGCCTGAACCAGCGCAGCAAGGAATACAAGGCTGCCAAGACCATCCACGAGGAATCGCATCGGCTCAGCGACCTGATCACCGCGTTGCACATGTTCGCCGATCCGCCGCGGGCCCGCCGCCAGTCGGTGGACCTGTCCAAGCTGCTGGACGAGGTGATCCGCCAGGTGCGTCAGGAGTGGACGCCCGAGAAGCACAACACCGCCATCACGCTGCGCATCAACCATCCCCTGGGCGAGGTGGATGTCGATCCGCAGATGGTCAGCCGGGCTGTCGGGGAACTGCTGACCAATGCCATGCAGGCCCGGCCGCGCAGCGAAGTGCTGGTGCAGGCCCTGCGTGATCCGGAGGACCATGCGGTGCTCATCCGCGTGACGGACGATGGCGCGGGCATGGACAAGCGCACGTTGGATCACGCCTTCGACCCCTTCTTCAGCGCCCTGCCCGCCGGCCGCCGCGTCGGCATGGGACTTCCCCGCGCCCAGCAACTGGCCGCGGCTCACGGCGGCAACGTGCAACTGACCTCCGCCCTCGGCCAGGGCACCACCGCCACCTTGCGACTGCCTGCCCAGAAGGCATAAATGTCATAAGCCCTATGCCATGAGCCATGAGGCATGAGGTATTCACCTCGTGGCTGGCCGCTCGTGGCTTCTTTCGTAACCGTCACAGAACGATCAGTCAGCGTCCACGTCAAAGTCAATCTTCAGCTTCGAGAAAACAAAGCGATTGAACGTGGACAGGCTCCTGTCAACGGCCGATTGCAGGGTAGCCCCCGCATGATGCGGTGAATCCGGGCTTTCCGTGAGAGCTCTTCGCAGGAGAATGAAGTGGTTAATCGCTCTCGTCAGGCAATCGCCCCCTCCGATCAGTCGCCCTTCGAGGTCGATGCTTATCGTCTGCTGCTGGTCGATCGTGATTCGTCGGCCGTCAAGCTGCTGGAAAGCTGCCGCGTGGCGGGTCGTTCCCTGCGCGTCAGTCACGCCCCCAGCCTGCATGCTGCCCGCAAGCTGCTGTCGAACACCGCCATCGACCTGGCCCTGATCCACCATCAGCTCAGCGACGGTGACGGTCTCGACCTGATTCGTTTCATCGCAGGCCAGCATGCTGCCACGCAGGTGATTCTGCTCAGCGATGAGCCGCGCTACGACCTGGCTGCGAGCGCGGTCCGGGCCGGTGCGGTGGACATGCTGGTCAAGCCGCTGACCAACGACGAAGTCACCCAGCGCCTCGGCGCGGCGGCCCAGCGTCTGGATAAGCAGCGCAACACCGTCCGCCGGTTGCAGCGACTTCGCCGGCTGTGCAAGAAGCTGGACCAGGCCCGCAAGGATGTGGCCGGGCAGGTGGATGTGCTGTGCAACGACCTGGTGGTCGCCTACCAGGAGCTGGCCACGCAGATGCAGCAGGTGGTGCAGACCAGCGAGTTCAACGTGCTGGTGCGCGAAGAGCTGGACCTGGAGATGCTGATCCGCAAGACGCTGGAGTACGTGATCGAGCAGGCCGGTGCCACCAACGCCGCGGTGTTCCTGCCCTCGGGGATGGATGAGTACACGCTGGGCGGGTACGTCAACTACGACTGCTCGACCGACGGCACCGATCTGCTGCTGGAGCACCTGGCTGACACCGTCGCCCCCCGCGTTGCCGATCAGCAGCAGGTGATTCACCTGACCACCAACGCCCAGATCGAGCACTGGGTGGGCGCCGATGCCGCGTACCTGGCTGACGCTCACGTGATCGCCTTCAGCGTGATCCACAAGGACGAGGTGCTGGCGGTGATCGTGCTGTTCCGCGACAGTTGCGAGCCGTTCAGCGATGGCCTGCTGGAGACCGCCGAAGCCATCCGCCCGCTGCTGGGCGAGGCATTGGCCCGCATCATCCGCGTCCATCACCGCAGCATGGGTGAAGTCGAGCCGGACGATGGCTTCGAAGTAGCCGGCCCGGACGATGTGCCGTTTTGAAATTCGAATGACGAAATTCGAATGACGAATACTCCGGATTACGCGCTTCGTCATTTGAGCATTCGTCATTGTCTCGTCATTCGAATTTCGTCATTCGAATTTATCCCCCCCCCACCACCACCCTCCGTCTTTCAACAGGCGCGGTACAATCCCTCCATGTCCAACGCCAAGCCCTGGGAGCACGCCAAGTCCGGCGGCAGTGAAGCGGACGAACTCGCGGCACGCTTCGTCGAGTCGCTGTCCTATGACACGCGCCTCTACAAACACGACATCCGCGGCTCGATCGCCCACGCCCGCATGCTCTGCAAGGTCGGGCTGATCACCGCCGACGAACTGAAGCAGATCGAAACCGGCCTCGCTGCGATTGAAAAAGAGATCGACGCCCAGGGTCAATCCTGGCCCGGCTGGAAAGTCGAACTCGAAGACGTGCACATGTGCATCGAAGCGGCGCTGATCGAAATGATCGGCGATCCCGGGAGAAAACTGCACACGGGGCGCTCACGCAATGACCAGGTGGCCCTCGATCTGCAATTGTGGATCAACGACGCGGAGAGTGATATCTGGCGCATGATCCACGAATTGCATCAGGCATTCGTTGACTTGGCGGACAAGTACGGCCACGTGGTGATGCCTTCTTTCACACATCTGCAGCGCGCTCAGCCCATCGTGGCCGGTTCGGAAATCATGGCGTGGATGCGCGCTTTTGAAATCGCTCAGCAACGCTTCGGCGTCAACGACGATGAGCAATGGGTCTGTGCCCTGGGCAGCGGCGCGATTGCCGGCTCTGCTCTGCCGCTGGATCGCGATAACACGATCGAACAACTCGAGGCGCTGAATCCCAACGATGCGTTCTGGAGACCGAGCCCCAGCAGCATCTTCTCTACCGCCTCGCGCGACAAAGCTCTCGACTTCGTTTACGCCCTGGCCATGACCAGCATGTGGCTCTCGCGCTGGGCCGAGCAGTGGATCATCTACATGACCACCGAGTTTGGTTTCCTGACCATCGGCGATGCCTACACCACCGGCTCGTCCATGATGCCGCAGAAGCGCAACCCCGACATGCTCGAACTGATCCGCGGCCGCTGCGGTGGAGTTTACGGCCACCTGATCGCCCTGCTGACCATGTGCAAGGGCCTGCCCATCGGCTACAACCGTGATCTGCAGGAAGATAAACGCCACGTGTTCGCGGCCTACGATACGGTCATGGATTGTCTGGATATGGCCGCCCGCATCGTGCGCTCGGCCAAGTTCAACGAGGAAAAAATCAAAGCCTCGCTCGACCGCGGCTTCCTCGATGCCACCTCGCTGGCGGAGTACCTGGTGACCAAAGGCGTCGCCTTCCGCACCGCTCATCAGCACGTGGGCAAACTGGTCCGCCTGTGCGAGGAAAAGAGCTACCACCAACTGTCGCAACTTTCTCTCGACGACTTCCGTGGGGTATGCGACAAAGCGGACAAGGACGTTTACGATTGGCTCGGTGCTGAGAACGTCGTCAAGCGCTACCAGACAGCCGGCAACGCCGGCGCCAGCGGCTTCGAGGCGCAGTTGCAGGCGTGGAAGGAAAGATTGCAATCGTGACATTTAGCCCCCGGTGAATCCACCGGGGGCCGGCACAGAAAACGGTTTGCGAAGGTTTTCGAGCGTGCCCCCCGTGTATTCACGGGGGGCTAAATGGTGAAGATCGATGCTGGTGTTGACCGTACTCCAAGGCCCCGACAAGGGCCGGCGCTTCGAGTTGCCGGACCATGAGCCGCAGATGATCGGCCGGTCCAGCGAGTCGTTGCCCCTGGGCGATCAGACCATCTCCCGCCGCCATGCTGAATTGACGCCTGACAGCGGCCGCTGGTTCATCCGTGATCTGAAGTCCGCCAACGGCACCTTCGTCAATGGTGTCCGCGTCACCGCCAGCGATCGCCGCAAGCTCAACGTCGGCGACCAGGTGCGCGTCGGCGCCACGCTGCTGCTGTTCGGTGAAGACGCCCGCCGCCGCAGTGACCTGCGCATGGCTGACGGCAACGAGATCGAGGTCAACATCGAGCACACCGTCGCCAGCAACGACGACTCGATGATCATGGCCTCGCCCGAGCCTTCGCAGGCGGCCCAGTTCCAGTTGAAGGTGATCTACGAGTTGACCGAATTGATCGGCTCGGTGACCGACATCCCGACGCTGCTGGAGCGCGTGATGGACGTAACCTTCGAGTATTTCAAGGCGGACCGCGGCTTCATCATGCTGTGCGACAATCCCGATGCCGAGCCCAAGGCGGTGGTGGTGCGCCATCGTCTGCCGCCCCGCCGCAAGCAGCCCAGCGGCAAGACCGAGCCCATCGATGTCAGCAAGACCATCGTCCGCTACGTCATGCAGAACGCCAAGGGCGTGCTCTCGAGCAATGCCATGAGCGACTCGCGCTTCAGTCGCGGCGACAGCGTGCAGGCCTACGGCATCCGCTCGGCCATGTGCGTGCCTATCAAGTTCAAGGACAAGCTCTACGGCGTCATCCACCTCGACTCCAAGATCGCCAACTACACCTACACCGAAGACCAGTTGATGCTGCTGACCGCCATCGGTGTGCAGACCGGCCTGGCCCTGGCTCGCGCTCAGCTTTACGCCCAGCGCCTCAAGGACGAACGCCTCGCGGCTGTGGGCCAGACCGTCGCTTCGCTGTCACACTCGATCAAGAACATCATCCAGGGTCTGCGCGGCGGGGCGGAAGTGGTCGAGCTAGGCATGCGCAAGGACAACAAGACGGTGCTGTCCAACGGCTGGGAAATCGTCTCGCGCAATCTCGAACGCATCAACGAGCTGGTGATGAACATGCTCGCTTACTCCAAGCAGCGCCAGCCCGAACTGGAGATGACCAACCTGGTCAACCTGCTGGAAGAGATTCGCCAGTTGATGCAGAAGCACTTCGACGCCAAGCATGTCGCCCTGCTGACCGACTACGCACCCGACATGCCGCCCGTCCCGGCCGACCCCGGCGGCATCCACCAGGCGGTGCTGAACCTGCTCAACAATGCCCTCGATGCCGTCGAGCCCCAGAGCGGCGCGGTGACCCTCGGCTGCAATTACAACCCCCGCCTGCAGATGGCCCATATCAAGGTCTCCGACAACGGCCACGGCATGAGCAAGGCCACGCTCAAGCGGTTGTATCAGCCCTTCCATTCGACCAAGGGTCAGGCCGGCACAGGGCTGGGGCTGGTGGTCACCAAGAAGGTCATGGCCGAGCACGGCGGCCGCGTGGACGTCCAGAGCACCCCCGGCCAGGGCACCATCTTTGTCCTCACCCTGCCCGTCCGCAGCGTCTCCACGCCCTCCCTGGCCGACACCATGGACTCCGCCCCCGCCATCACCGAAGACACAACGGCCGAGTGAGCCTAGAATCATTGCAATAATGGAACCGCTCCAGCGTTGTCCCTCACAAGCGCTGTTGTTGGAGCATTAACCCTTCCCCAAGGCCGCTCCAGTTCGCTGGAGCGTTGGGACTGCCGCTGATGGACAAATCGCTCGCCGCTCTGCCAGACGCTGACTTCGGCCGACCCCAGGCCCGCCACCTGCTCCGCCGCACCTGTTTCGGAGCCACCGACTGGGAAGTGGATCAGATCGTCGGCCTGGGCACACAGGGAGCTGTCGATCACATCCTCGCCCAACTCGATGCGGCTGACCATTGGCCCGCGCCGGATGTCGATCCCGATGTCATCGCCCCGCCCACGCCCGAGCAGCGCGCGATGTATGTCAAAGCCCGGCAGGACAATGATGAGGATACGCTCGAATCCATCCGCCGCCTGCAATTGATCGCCCGCCAGGACGATCAACAGATGATCGAGCGCATGCGCCGCTGGCAGCTCGCCCGCTTTGCCGGCACCACCGCACCGCTGCGCGAGAACCTCGTGCTGCTGTGGCACGATCATTTCGCTTCCCGTCACCGCGATGTGCGCGATGCCTTCCTGCTCTATCAGCAGAACCAACTGTTTCGTGAACATGCCGCCGACTTCGCCGCCCTGGCCCGCGCCATCGTGCACGACCCAGCCATGCTGCGCTTCCTCAACAACGACCGCAACGTCAAGCGCAAGCCCAACGAAAACCTGGCCCGCGAACTGATGGAGCTGTTCACGCTCGGCGAAGGCAATTACACCGAGCACGACATCCGCGAAGGCGCCCGCGCCCTGACCGGCTACCACGTGCGCGATAACGACTTCGTCTTCGACAAGCGCGATCACGACGACGGCCGCAAAACCATCCTCGGCCATACCGACAACTTCGACGGCGACAGCTTCGTCGAACTGCTGCTCAAACAGCCCGCCTGCCCGCGCTTCGTGGCGACCAGGCTCTACGATCACTTCGCCCTGAACGTGGATGATTGGCAAAGCGCTAAGCCGACCAGCCGCGTGGTCATCGAGCGACTGGCCAAGATGATCCGCGGCCACAATTACAACCTGCGCCCGGTGCTGCGAACCTTCTTCGCCAGCAGGCATTTTTACGATCCGCAGGTCGTCGGCTGCCAGTTCAAAAGCCCCGTGGCATTGGTGGCAGGGACCGTTCGCAGCCTCGATCTGCCGCCGCGCGATGTCGAGTTGCTGACCAACGCCCTGCGCCTGATGGGGCAGGTGCTGTTCGATCCGCCCTCGGTGGCCGGCTGGGACGGCGGGCCCTTGTGGATCAACACCTCCACGCTCTTCGT
>CAYYGM010000166.1:0-8406 GCA_964471555.1 uncultured Phycisphaeraceae bacterium | reverse complement strand
TTTGCACGACCTGCGAAAAAACGACAAACGCTGGCCAGTTTGTGCGCGCCGCAGGCAATGTGCCGCGAAGGGAAAGAGAGTAGATCATGGTGGTCGCCAGACCATTGAAAAAACACGCGGGGCCCCGCGGTCGTAGCGCGACGGAGCGCCCCCGATGTGTTCACGCCCGGTGCAACGCCGGCCCCCGGTGTATTCACCGGGGGCTAAATGAAGCGAGTAATCTTCTTTGTGTCCTTCGTGCCTTCGTGGCGAATCTTTCTTTTTCGTGCGACTTGCGAAAAAATGACAAACGCCGGCCAGCTTGTGCGCGCCTACCTGGAATCAATCGCGTTTTAGGTGGGGTCAGACCCTGTTGAATCGGTACGCCAATTGCAGAGCGGTAAACATGAGGATGATGGCAGCCGATACGAATAGGAAGCGGCGACGATCCATGCGACCTAACAGTCAATACACCGATCAATGCTGGATAGCAGCTTATCGCGGGCTGTTGTTGGCGACAAGAAAATATGCTGTCAGGGATGGGCAGATTATGAATAGGGATTTCTGAATGACAGATCGTTGCGAGGGATTGCTCGCTGACACGGCCGGTAAACCGGCCTCAGCCGGGGGGATTCAGAGGTTCCAGGTGTGAGGGCGCGGCATTGACATGCAGCGCTGCGCGCTACGACATCAGCAGGATCACCATCAACTGGGCACACAGCACGCGCAGGATCATGGTCAGGGGATAGACGGTGGCGTACGCCAACGCGGGGGAGTCGCTGCCGGCGACGCTGTTGGCGAATTGCAACGCGGGCGGGTCGGTCATGCTGCCGGCCAGCAGGCCGCAGATCATCAGGTAGTTGGTTTTGTAGAGCACGCGCATGACCAGGCCCACGCTCAGCAGCGGCACCACGGTGATGATGGCGGCCAGTCCCATCCATTCGAGGCCCGGGCCGTGGACGAGTGTGTCGACGAAGCCCTGGCCGCTCTTGAGCCCGACGCAGGCCAGGAACAGGACGATGCCCAGTTCGCGCAGCATGAAGTTGGCGCTGATGGGCAGGTACCAGACCAGTGGGCCGATGTTGCCGATGCGCGAGAGAATGATGGCCACGATCAGCGGGCCGCCGGCCAGTCCCAGCTTCACGGGAGCGGGGACGCCGGGCAGTGTGAAGGGAATGCTGCCGACGAGGATGCCCAGGGCGATGCCCACGAACACGGGGATCACCTGCGGGTGGTTGAGCGTTTTGGGTGAATCGCCCAGTTCGGCGGCGACTTTGTCGATGGCGGGCTTTTCGCCGACGGCCAGCACGGTGTCGCCATACTGAATGACGAAGCCGGGCATGGTGGCCATTTCGATGCCGGAGCGGCTGACGCGGGTCAGCGCCACGCCGAAGCGGCGCACGTAGTCCAGATCATTCAGGGTCTTGCCCAGCGGGCCCTTGCGGGTGACGACGATGCGCTTGGTGGTGATGGTCGAGGGCTGCGTGCGCAGGTCCATCGACGATTCCTTGCCGATCACCATGCGCAGGCGATTGAGTTCGTCCGGCGTGCCCACGGCCAGCAGCACATCGCCCAACTTCAATTTCGTTTCAGGCTGCGGCACGGAGAGCTGGCCGTCCTGGAAGATGCGCGAGACCACGGGGCCGCCCTCGCCGCCGGAGAGCACGGGCACGTCCTTGAGGGCGACGCCTTCGAGGTTGGGGTTGCTCACCTCGAGGTTCAGCCGGCTCAAGCGCGGGGCTTCGGTGTGCATGACCTTGGCCAGCGTCTGCTCCTCCTGCTCCATGTTGACGCGGAACAGCGAGCGGAGCAGCACCATGACCACGATGATGCCGATGACGCCGAAGGGATAAGCCACGGCATAACCGACGCCGGGCAGGTTGCTCATGGTGGCGCGGGTGGCGTCGTCCATGGGGATGTCAGCCAGGGCCTGCTGGGCGGCGGCCAGTGAAGGCGTGTTGGTGGTAGCGCCGCTGAACAGGCCCACCGCGGCGGGCAACTGCACGCCCATGAATTTGTGAATGCCCACCGCCAGCAACGCGCCGCCGATGACGATGCAGGCGGCTGCAATGTTCAAGGGCAGCCCCGCGCGGCGGAGACTGGCCAGGAAGCCGGGGCCGACCTGCATGCCGATGGTGTAAACGAACAGCACCAGGCCGAACTCGCGCACGAAGTGCAGGACTTCTTCATTGAGGTGGACGCCGAAGTGACCGAAGCCGATGCCGGCAAAGAGAACACCGGCGATGCCCAGACCCAGGCCTTTGTAACGGATCGACCCGATGGCCAGACCGATGGCGGTGACCAGGGCCAGAATCAACACGGCACTGGCCACGCTCTGACCAGCCAACAGTTCGTGAAAGAACCCCACAGGAGCCTCCTAATCGCCCCAATGCACAACTATTGGGATCGGCCATTCTACGGGCCGACGTCAGCCCGGCAAGCTGGAGAATGGCGGATGGCAGATGGAAGATTGCAAATGGCAGATGTATCGGAAGGTGAGCCGGCCCAGCAGGACTCTCTGCCCTCTGCCATCCCCCATCGATAGACTGGACTGTCGCAATTTGCAATAATGATGCAAATGAGTTCAGTGCCCCAAACCAATAATTGCCAGCAGTGCCAGTGGGGATGCCCCCCGCCGTCGGTGGACGCAGCCACAGCCGCGGCGGCCCGCGATGCCCAGGCCCCCCTGCCGCCGGTCACCTGCTCCATTCTCGACTCGGTGATCGCCGCCATCTTCACCGTCGACCTGGACTGGCGCATCACCAGCTTCAACCAGGAAGCCGAGCGCATCACCGGCGTCAATCGCCACGAAGCCATCGGCCAGCACTGGGCGGACGTGGTGCGGCAGGCGGATGCCGACAGCGATTGCGCGTTGCGCCAGTCGCTGCGCACGGGCAAGCCCATGGTCGATCGCCACAGTTCACTGGTCACCGCGGCGGGCAAGCGCATTCCCATCCGCCTGAGCACCGGCGTGCTCTACGACAACCAGGGCAAGATCGCCGGCTGCATCGAGTCGTTCCGCGATCTATCCATGGTCGAGGAACTGCAGAAGCAACTGGAGTCGCAGTTCACCTACGAGGACATCATCGGGCGCAGCGCCCCGATGCGCAAGCTGTTCGAGATGCTGCCGGTGCTGTCGGACTCCGACTCGACCGTGCTGATCGAAGGCGCCAGCGGCACGGGCAAAGAACTGGTGGCCCGCGCCATTCACAACCTGTCACCGCGGCGCAAGAAAAAGTTCATTGCCATCAACTGCGGAGCGCTTCCGGACACGCTGCTGGAAAGTGAGCTGTTCGGCTACAAGAAAGGCGCGTTCACCGACGCCCGCCAGGACAAGCCCGGCCGCTTCGCCGTGGCGGAGGGCGGCACGATCTTCCTCGATGAGATCGGCGACATTTCACCGGCCATGCAGACCCGCCTGCTGCGCGTGCTGCAGGAGCGGGTGTACGAGCCATTGGGTTCGGTCACGCCCATCAAGACCGACGTGCGCATCATTGCCGCGACCAACAAGAACCTGCACACCCTGGTGCAGAAAGGCACGTTCCGCGATGACCTGTTCTATCGCATCGACGTGATCCGCGTGGATCTGCCCAGCCTGCAGGACCGCCGCGAGGACATTCCGCTTTTGATCGAGCACTTCATCCACCGCTTCAATCGCCTGCAGGATAAGAGCGTGGTGGGCCTGAGCGATGAGGCCTGGGCGATTCTGCTGGAACACGAATACCCCGGCAACGTGCGCGAACTGGAGAACATCATCGAGCACGCCTTCGTGCTCTGCCGCGGCGGGCAGATCGAAATGCGCCACCTGCCCGGCTGGCTGCGCGGCGTCGATCACCAGCAGCAGGCGTTGACCAAGCCCAACACCATGACGCTGGACCAGATGGAGCGCATCATGATCGCCGACGCCCTGCGCCGCCACGACGGCAACCGCCAGATGGCCGCCAAACAACTGGGCATTCACCCGTCGACACTGTTCCGCAAACTGCGAAGTTTGGACATCGACGTGCCGGAACAGGATGGGCGGAGTCGGAAGTAGGGTGTAGGGTTCAGGGGGTAGGGTTCAGGCAATCAGGGTTGAGCTTTGCTTATCCATAGCCGGCGAGCTACGTCTCACCGGAGGAACATCACCGTGCTTTCACCACGACCCCGTGCACGAAAGGGGATATGTGAGCACAAACACGTTCGTCCGGCGAGACGTAGCTCGCCGGCTATTTTTCAAAAACCCTGCCCCTACTCCAGACGACCTGCTAACCAGCAGATAGTCCCAGCGCGTCCGCACTGCGTGCCAGACGAGCATCGCGCGTCCACAGCGGCACGTTGGCCAACATGCAGGAAGCGAGCAAATGGGCGTCGATCAGACCCAGGCCTTGCCCCATCAGGCGGTGATGTTCAATGAACAGGAGCAACTCCTCATCCTCGACTTTCGGCAAGGATGGCAATGCCCGAAGCAGGGCCAGAATTTCCTGGCGGTTTCGCATCCCGCCGCACGCCAGTTCGCCGATGACAAACGGGTGACAAACCACCTCGCCGTGCCGCAACAAGTCTTCGAGGGCGCCATCGCCACGGCGCAGGTGATCCCCCCAGACGCTGGTATCGACCAGGAGCATGTCACGCGCTCCTGCGGCGGGGCACCGGCTTGAGCTTCTTTTCCGTGCCGCCCAAGGCCGCCAACCGCTCGGCGCTGGCACGAGCGATCAGCGCCTCCAGCCCCATCCGCACCAGGGCGGTCTTCTCCCGAACCCCGGTCAGTTCCGCCGCCCGCTTCAGAACGCTGTCGTCGATGTTAAGCGTCGTTCTCATGCATCATAGTATGCATTATTTATATGCATCGGTCAAGGGGCGGCATCAAATGAGGGGGTAGGGTTTAAGGAGTAGGGGCTAGGGATTTTGGTTGCGCAGCGCAAAAGGAAATCGGACGGCTTACGTTCTCACGCGCGCCGTCCGACTTTCAGTTGAGACACATTACGAACCCTACTGCCTACTCCCTGTTGCCTACTGCCTGCCGCTCACGCCCAGCTCATCAGGGTCTTGATGTAGCCCCAGCGGGTGTAGATGCGGGGGTCGGGGCAGTTCTTGACGTTCATGCTGCCGCGCATCTGGTTGACCGATTCGTATTCGTGCTCGGTCATCCACTCGCGCACGCCGTCGATGATGGTGGTCAGGTGGTTGGGGCCGTAGCGCAGCAGTGCGGAGACCATCTGCACCGCGTGGGCGCCGCACATCACCGCCCGCAGGGCATCGTCCACGGTGTACACGCCGCCGCTGGCGGCCAGGGACATATCCACGGAGGGGCTGATCATGCCCAGCCAGCGCAAGCGCAGCGGCAGTTCGTCGTGGCTGGAGAGCGGATAAGCGTGCGACATTTCCAACTCTTCCAGGTCGATCACCGGCTGATACGTGCGGTTGAACAGCACCAGGCCCGAAGCGCCCGCCTTGCTCAGGCGTTGGGCCAGCGAGGGCAGGCCGGCAAAGAACGGCAGCAGCTTGACCGTCAGCGGAATGGCCGTGGCGGCCCGCACCGCAGCCACCAGGTCCACGGTCTGCTTCTCGATGGCGTCGGTGGTCTGGTTAAGCTGGAAGGTCATCTCGTAGGTGTTCAGTTCCAGCGCATCAGCGCCGGCCGCTTCGATGAGTTGAGCGTAGCGCACCCAGGCCTCGCGGTGGTTGCCGTTGAGCGAAGCGATCACGGGCACGGCCACCGCCTTCTTGATCTGCTCGATCTGGCGCAGATATTCATCGGGCCCCAGCTTGTAGCCTTCGGGGTCGGGCAGGTAGCTGCCGGCCGCTTCGGGTGAGTTTGCGCCGAACTCGCGGGCACGGGTCATGCCCAGTTCTTCGCCCACGATCTGCTCCTCGAACAGCGAGTGCATCACGATGGCCGAAGCGCCGGCATCTTCCAGTTGGCGCACGGTGTCGAGGCTGTCAACCATGGGTGAAGCGCCGGGCATGAACGGGTGCTTCAGTTCCAGGCCGCAGTATTTGATGGATAGATCAGCGTCCATGTGGGGTCTCCGAGGTTTAGCTGCCGAGGTTGCTCGGACGATGGGCGAGCAAGCTCGCCCGCTAAACGGGTTAAGGTTCAGTTCTGATCGATCTTCTTGTCGGCAGCCGCGCCACGGCGGATGTCAGCCAACTGCTTGTACAACTCAACGCGGGCTGCGGCACTGCGCTCGGCCTGCTCTTCCAACTCGGCGAAGCGGGTCGGGTTCATCTTCTTGACCATGCGGAAGCGGGTTTCGTTGGCGTGATACTCGCTGACCTTGGCCTTGATCGGCGGGGAATCGAGCTGCAACGCGGGCTCGCCCTTCTCAATCTTGCGGGGGTCGAAGCGGTACAGGGGCCACACACCGCTGTCCACAGCCAGCTTCTGCTGATCGAGGCCGTTGATCAGGTCGTAGCCGTGCGCGATGCAGTGGCTGTAGGCGATGATCAGCGACGGGCCGTCATAGGCCTCGGCTTCGAGAAACGCTTTGAGCGTATGCATGTCGCCGGCGCCCATGGCGACGGAGGCGACGTAAACGTGCCCGTAGCTCATGGCGATCAGGCCCAGATCCTTCTTGGAGGTCATCTTGCCGGCATTGGCGAACTTGGCCGACGCACCCAACGGAGTGGACTTGGAAGCCTGGCCGCCGGTGTTGGAATAGACCTCGGTGTCGAGGACGAGGATGTTGATGTTCTGGGTCTGGGCCAGCACGTGGTCGAGGCCGCCGTAGCCGATGTCGTAAGCCCAGCCGTCGCCGCCGAGGATCCACACGCTGCGAGGCATGAGCGTGTCGAGGATGGGCAGCAGTCGCCTGGCGTTGGGATCATCCATCTTGCGCAGCTCGGCATCGATCTCACTGATGACCGACTGAAGCTGCCTGGCGGTGCCGTTGGTGGAGCCGGCATACTGGAGAGCGGTCTGCACGCGGGTGTCGCCGAGCTTGGGCGCGAGCTGCTTGAGCAGTTCCTCGGCCTGCATGCGTTGGGCATCGATGGCCAGACGCATCCCGAAGCCGAACTCGGCGTTGTCCTCGAACAGCGAGTTGGACCAGGTGGGCCCGCGGCCGAGCTTGTTGACGGTGTAGGGCGTGGTGGGCAGGTTGCCGCCGTAGATCGAGGAGCAACCGGTGGCGTTGGCGATCATCAGGCGATCGCCAAAGAGCTGCGTCATCAGCTTGACGTAAGGCGTCTCGCCGCAGCCGGCACAGGCGCCGGAGAACTCAAACAACGGCTCGAGCAACTGCGAACCCTTGACGTCGAGGCGCACGATCTTCTCGCGCTCGACCTGCGGGATGTTGATGAACTTGTCCCAGTTGGCCCGCTCGACCTCGAGGTGCTCGAGGCGATTTTCCATGTTGATGGCCTTGCGCTTGGGCTCGCTCTTGTTCTTGGCCGGGCAGACCATGACGCACAGGCCGCAACCGGTGCAGTCGTCGGGGGCCACCTGGATGGTGAACTTGTTGCCGCGCAGGTCGGGGGCTTTGTAATCGACGGCGGGCAGACCCTCGGGAGCGACGTCGGGGGCGAAGGCTTTGCCGCGGATGGCCGCGTGCGGGCAGACCATCGAGCACTTGTTGCACTGGATGCAGACGCTCGAATCCCAGATGGGGATGTCAGCGGCGATGCCGCGCTTCTCCCACTTGGTGGTGCCGGTGGGCCAGGTGCCGTCGGCCGGCAGAGCGCTGACCGGCAGCAGATCGCCGCGGCCGGCCATGATCTGGGCGGTGACGCGCTGCACAAAGTCGGGGGCCTCGGCGGGCACCACCGGAGGACGCTTGATGGTCGAGGTCGCCTGGGCGGGGATTTCGACCTTGTGCAGGTTGGCCACCGTGCCGTCCACGGCCTCGAAGTTGCGGCGGACGACTTCCTGGCCCTTCTTGCCGTAGGTCTTCTCGATCGACTTCTTGATGTACTTGATCGCTTCTTCCTGCGGCAGAATGCCGGAGATGGCGAAGAAGCAGGTTTGCATGATGGTGTTGATACGGGTGCCCATGCCGGTGTCGCGGGCCACGGACAGGGCATCGATGGTGTAGAACTGGATCTTCAGGTCGATCATCTTCTGCTGGATGTCAGCCGGCAGATGGTCCCACACTTCGTTGGCCGGGTACGGCGAGTTGAGCAGGAAGACCGAGCCGGGCTGCGCCAGTTCCAGCACGTCGAAACGATCGACGAAGAACGGCTGGTGGCAGCCGATGAATTTGGCCTTGGTGATCAGGTAGGGGCTGCGGATGACCTTGGGGCCGAAGCGCAGGTGGCTGGTGGTCATGGCGCCGGACTTCTTGGAGTCGTAAACGAAGTAGCCCTGGCCGTAGGATCCGGTGGCGTCGCAGATGATCTTGATGGTGTTCTTGTTGGCGCCCACCGTGCCGTCGGCGCCCAGGCCGTAGAAGATGGCGCGGAAGGTTTCCTTGGATTCGATGTCGTACTGGGGATCCCAGGTCAGCG
>CAYYGM010000165.1:0-8416 GCA_964471555.1 uncultured Phycisphaeraceae bacterium | reverse complement strand
GCACGATCTGCGCATCAGCGACAGCGTCGTCGCCGAGCAGGATCGGCTCTACAACGTTCCCGAGCCAGCGTCCCTGGGGCTGCTGGGCGCAGCGATGGCATTAGCGCTCGTCCGCATGAAGTAAGTGTTTCTCGACATGCTCGAAATTAGACCACCATTTCACAGGAGATACATCATGAGTCATTTTGCAAACGCGCGTTCTTTACTGGCCGCAGGTGTCGTTGCCACTATGACCTGCGCTGCACAAGGAGAAACCGTCGCCTACTATCAATTCAACGAAGGTGCAGGACAACTGATCGCCAACATTGAGGGCAGTTCCACCTTAACTTTGATGTTGGGCCAGACGGAGGATGCGGATACCCGCGATGCGGCATGGGCGACAGGTCTGAGCGGAGGCGCGATCCATAATGAGCCATCCAAACCCGGCCCCTCCACCTACGCCATGAATACCACCACATGGACCACCGGCGACATTACCAGCATGGCGCCCAGTGGATCGTATTCGGTGGAGACCATCGTCAGTTTTGACACGTTTGACACATGGAACGGGCCATTGGGAGGCACCTACGGGTTCCTTGCCTATAAGGACGGCTCCACCGTTCAATATCTATTCCGCATGCACCTGAGCGGCAGCGATCATTTGCTCAGCTACGTCAGTGGCAGCACCACGCTGAGTTACACGACGGAGAGCAAGGGGATGGCGCTCGGCACCGATGCCTGGTACTATTTCGGTGCGATTTATGACAGTACCGCGGGTCAAGTGGAACTTATCGTACGCGACATGGCCACCGAGCAGACGGTAACCGGCACCTACGCTCTCGGCGCGTTGCCAGGTATGTCCGGCACGCCCACACCTTATTTCCTGGCAGGATCCGAGAATCTAAGCGGCCGCACACTGGATGGTCTGGTGGATGCCATTCGCATCAGCGATCAGGCCGTCGCCGAGGGGAATCGGCTTTACGACCTCTACTCAGCACTGCATCCCGGTGACGCCAACGGCGACGGCATGGTCAACCTGGCGGACTTGCAGATCCTCGGCGACAACTGGCAGTCGACCACGGCCGCCTGGGCGGAAGCCGATTTCACCGGCGACGGCAATGTCAACCTGGCTGATCTTCAAATCATCGGTGACAACTGGGGCTTCGGCGTCAGCTCGGACGTTTCCTTCGATGAAGCGCTAAGCCAGGTCGCCATCCCTGAGCCGGCCACCTGCCTGATGCTCGGTGCCGGTTCGCTTCTACTGGTACTGCGTAAATGTTAACTGTTCCGTTCCTCTCACCGAGGGCTGCCTGATCGCGGCCTTCGGTGTTTCAGTCCTGATACCCCGTCCTCAAGCCTATTGTGGAGATAGCGCCATGAAATATCGCTCTGCTTTCACCCTGATTGAACTACTGGTCGTGATTTCGATTATTGCTCTGCTGATCTCCATTCTCCTGCCGACCCTTAAGCGCGCCCGCGAAGCGGCTCGGCAGGCGGTCTGCTTATCCAATGTGCGCCAGCTCGCCACCGCCGGCGCCGCATACGGTGCCGATTACGACAGCTACTTCCCGCATCAATACGGGTATCATCCCAATCACATCATCAATAATCCCCTCACCAATGGAATACTCACAATCGGTGGGCAACCAAGCAACGACAGTTGGGTTTTCAATATCTTCCCCTACACGGGCAAGGCGAAGCAGGCGTTTCTCTGCCCGTCCAACGAACTGACCGAAGGCGGCGTTCACACACCCAACGAAGACAATAACATTTCTTACGCCGCCAATGGCGTTGTTTCCAGCGTTCGCACCGAAGACATCCGAACCCCGCACGGCTTGGTGGCCTATCATGACAACGTCGCCCGCGCCAATTACGCTGTGCTCCGGCCGTATTACGCCACGACCTCCGCTTCCACAACCTGGACGCCCGACGGCGGTGGACAGTTCTGGTCCGGGTGGATGCGCTTCGGCAATGGCACGCTTTACCCCATGCCCCATAACGAGGAGGGCAAGACCTACGGCTTTGTGGACGGCCACGCCAGATATGCCGTGTGGAAAGACGTAACGAGCTTGTGGATGGGAATATTAATCGGTCCGGGTCTCGAAGATGCTCAAGAGCCGCCCGTGGCTAATTACGGGCATCCCAATCGTGTTGGTCTGATTTCACGTTAGACCGTGTATCAGAACACAGAAGCTGAGCCCGCAGGAGAATCAGGTACGACGAAGAACCGGATTGGATGCACGATGATCGATCGGGCCAGCCCGTTGTCGCCCACTCATCAAAGACCATCGATCAGCACCGATCGGGTGCCTCGGCTGACAGCGCCAAATGACACAGAGCCGATCTTCCCGCCGATCACAGGAGTATGTGAATGTCCCGCTCGCCATCGCGTTTCACCGTCCAACGATGTTTTGCCCTGCGCGGGTGCCACGGCCGCGCGTCAGCCGTGCGGGTAACCAGGCACTGCCGCACGCGACAGTGGCACCCCATGACCCGCCACCAGAATTCGAGACTCACTCGATACGCTCAACGAGTGGTTGTCCTGCTGCTGGGCCTGCTGCTGCCGATGGGCGCAGCGCTGGCAGCAGAGCGTCCGATGCTGACGTTGTCGTTCGACACGCTCGAGGCCGGCAAGTGCAAAGCGGGCATGCTGGTCAAAGGCGTTGACGGGCGGGCGCTGCAGTTCACCGCGGCGACTGAACACGTGCCGGTCGATCTGGGCAAGCTGCTCAACGAGCATTTCACCGTGGGTTTGTGGGCCAATCCCTCGGAATATCCCGATGCGTCAGGCAAGTCATTCACCAAGGACGCGCCCATCACGCTGGCCACGCTCAACGGCACGGACAAGAAGCCGATCGCGGTCTTCCGCATCACGCTGGGCAAGCTCGAATTCGCCTTCTTCGACGGCAAGGAATGGATTGAAGTCACCGGCACCTCCAGGCTGGAGATCGGCCAGTGGTATTACACCGCCGTCGTGCGCGACGGGGCGACGTTGAGCATCTTCGTCAACGCCAAATTGGAAGCGACGGTGCCGATGCAATGCCCCACCGCGTGGACGCAAGTGGTGCCCGGACGCTGGGGCGGCAATCGCAAGTTCCTGGGTTTGCTCGACGATCTGTGCGTCTTCGATCGCTCGCTCAGTGCGGCCGAGATGACACAAGTTATGACCGAGCAGAACCGCTCGCAGGTTGACATGGCCCAGCAGTTGGAAGCCTCACCGCGGCAGAATCGCTTCGGCGTGTATCCGGTGCTGCGGGTGGGCGACAGCGTGGTGCATCCGTTCATCTCGGCCCTCTACATGAGCACCATCCCCGTGCCCTGGAGTGCGGGCGACCGCTTCGACCTGCTCAGTTCCGCCAAAGTCAGCCAGTTCGGCACGCGCACCGCCCTGCACCACGCCTTACCCGCCAAGCCCGGCCAGGTGCCGCTTTACGATGAAGGCCAGACGCTCGAAGACCTGCCCGGACTGCGCCATCAACTGATCCTGCGCAACGACGGCCTGTTCGACCTGGTGGCTGAAGGCGACTACACGCCCTACGGCCCCAACATGCTGGTCTACCTGAAAAACGTGGGCAAACCCGGCCAGCCGCACTTCGCCGACGCCCTGCCGCTCTACGTCAACCGCACCGATCTCAACGGCGCGATGGAAAACAAAGCGGCCGGCTGGTACGTCGGCGATGTTGACGGTGACACGGTGCCCGACCTGATCGTGCAGCAGATCGCCTATGCCGCACCCGCCAATCCTGATGGCTCGTTCTGGAACGGCAAGGATAAAACCAACCAGGGCAAAGGCCGCGGCTACGACATTGCCGGCCACTGGTTAGGAAGTCGCGGCACTTCCAAACTCATGTGGGCCAAAGGCCAGATCGACGCCCAGGGCCAACTCGCCTTCGACGCACCGCGAATCGTCCACTATCGCCATCACGGCTTCGCCCTGCAATGGAAAGCCGCGGCCGGTGATCGCGCCACCTGCGTCATGCAACTGCAGGGCAAGACCTACATCATCATGTCCGGCGACACCGATGCTGTGATGGCAGCCCCCGTGCACGTCGTGGACGGCGAACTGTTCGCTGATGATGCGGTCAACCTGCTGGCTGACGGCGCGCGGCTGAAATACACCTACTATCCCTTCAAGCTCACACCCTGCGACATCGACGGCGACGGCCAACCCGAGATCATCGTCGATGGCAATCCCGCCCGCGTCACCGTGCTCAAGGCCCCCGGAAGTGATCCAGGCCCGGGGAGTTTCGTCGAAACCCAATCCATCCAGATGAAAGGCGGCCCCGTCGCGGTCGATACCCTGGCCACCCCCTGCCGCGAAGACTGGGACGGTGATGGCAAGCCCGACCTGATCGTCGGCGATTCCTCCGGCTACCTCACCTTCTGGCCCGGCACCGATGACCCGATGATCTACGGCACGCCCGTCTTCATGCGCAGTGCTGACAGCATCATCCAGATTCAGGCCGGCGACAGCGGCTCTATCCAAGGCCCCACCGAACGTCGCTGGGGTTATCTCAATCCCACCATCGGCGACTGGGACGATGACGGCACCACCGAGATCATCACTAACGACATCAACTCGCACCTCTATCTCTATCGCCGCACCCGCGATCCGCACGAATTGCAAAGTCCGATCCGCTTCACGCTCGGCGGCAAACCCTACGTCCCTGCCTGGCGCAATCGCCCCGCCATCCTCGCCATAGCGCTCGACTATGACCACTCCGCCGTCGCCTGCCTGCTGCACCTGGACTGGGACGGCGACCTGGCGGTGGCTGTGCCCGACCAACTCGGCAGCACAGCCCTGTCTCGCATCGACAAGCTCAAGTACCAGGACGGTAAACCCATTCGCCTGTGCGGACCCGACGGCCTGTGGGGTCGCACCAAGCTGGCCGTGGCTGACTGGGACGGCGACGGCGACTGGGACGTGGTCTTCGGCTCCAACTCCACGCTACAGGAATACTATCTGAGCCCCGACAACAACCCCGGCCGCGGCAGCGCCTCGCCCTGCCTGCTGGAAAACGTCGGCACCAACAGCAATCCCGTCTTCGCCCCCGCGCGGCCCATTCGCCTCAGTGACAACACCTACATCAGCCTCGGCGGCCACAATGCTTCGGCCATGCCCACCGATCTCGACGGTGACGGCAAGCTCGACCTGATCGTCGGCGCAGAGGACGGCAAGATTTACGTCTTCAAGCGCGACCAGCTTCGCTGGTAAGCTGCAATCAGCCGCGCTGAAACTTTCAGAAATATTAAAAATCTAATCTGGACACCCTAAAGGTATTCTACCTACATTATCTTGAATTATGTGATTCACCTCCAACCAGCTCGCGACAGATAATTGCTTTATACTATTAAAGTACAAGCATTAACAGTTTAATTGTACAAAATATCACAAACTATTCTGAGAATAATTCACGTTTATCATATTATTTCCTCAGATTTTTCTTGAAATTACTTGATCTGTTTCTTGCCCATCGGTATCTTACTCGGTATGTCCATTGCGGAGGTAGCACAGAGAGCTGGCGTTTCACAGGCGACCGTTTCGCGGGTATTTAATGACCACGCATCGGTTTCCCAGAACATGGCCCTGCGAGTGCGTCAAGCGGCTGATGAGTTGCAGTATCATCCGGTTCTGCGTCGTCGCCGTAACCAGACAACGAACCTGCCGGTGGCCGTTTTAATCGTTCACCAGAACCAGTTCCACCACTACACTTCGAGTTGTTCTTTGATGATGCTGGGCGTGGAGCAGGCATTGCGTGCCCGGCAGATGGACCTGATCCTGGCCCACGTGGATGACGTTGGTCATCTGCCGCAAGCTGTGCGACAGAAGATGGTCAGCGGACTGATCCTGATCGGCCATCAGCCCAACCAGGACGTCCTGGCCCAATTGAACAGCATCCCCACAGTCTGGCTCACCTCGCACCACGACGTCAGCGGCGACATGCTGCTTTCGGGTAACGAAACCGTCGGACGCCTTGCTGCCGAGTACCTGATCGAAAAGGGGCACAAGGTTCTGGGCGTGCTCAACACGCTGGGGTCCAATCCGGTGGTGGACCTACGTTGCCAGTATTTCACCTTCTTGGGCGAATCGCGCGGCTGCACCGTGCGCCAGTACATCGCACGGCAGGATGCCATGTTTGAAGAGACCCGGCAACTGAACCTCGAGTTATTCGAGCGCCAAGTCAACGAGCAGGTCACGCGCCTGCTGGCTGACGAGCAAAGACCCACCGGCCTGTTCGTACCGCTGGACCTTCAGGTGGCAATGGTCTATCGCGTGTTGGACAAGCGCGGCATCAAACCGGGCAAGGATCTGCACCTGGTCGGCAGCGATGATGAGAAGGGCGCACTGATCGGCCTGAACCCGCGCCCCGCCACCATCAACATCGGCCCCATCGCCATGGGTCAGCATGCCGTCGAGCAGTTATTCCGTCGCATCGAGCACGGCCAGCAGACACGCCGTGTTCGCGTCATGGTGGAGCCGGAGTTGATTCCCGGAGAGTAAGCCGGATGATCGAGATAGTCGTTTCGTTTGTTGTCGTTTTCTTTCACAGTTCGTTTTTCCTGTTTCGCATGTGCGTTCAATGTTTTCTTATTCCTTGAGGAGAAAAGACATGTCCTATCCCATTCGCTGTCTGCTGGCAGCAGTGGCCACATGTATGTGCGCCGCCACGCTGCAAGCATCCCCCATCGCCCACTGGACCTTGAGTGAAGGCTCTGGGCAAAGCGCGGCCAACTCCGACGGCAGCAGTACCATGACCCTGCAACTGGGCTCAACTGCCGGCGTTGACGCCAACGATCCAACCTGGGTCACCGGCGGCCTCAACGGCGCTGCGGACAATACTTACCTGGCCAACTCCGGCTGGACCGCCTCCGACGACGCTGCCCTCGCCCTGGCTGGCTCCTCCTACACCATCGAAACCATCATCAGCCCCGACAGCATGCCCAACGGCTCGTCTTTCAGCGATCGCGCCATGGGACTGCTCTATTACCGCGACACGGCCGGCTCCAGCACCAAATATCTGTTGCGAGTTTACGGCGACACCGCCGGCCACCAGTCCTACGTCGCCTTCTACAACAGCGACAACACCACGCTCTACTACAACACCGCCGCATCCAACACTACCAGCTTCACCAACACCGGCGACACCTTCTTGATCACGCCCGGCAAGAAGTACTACATCGCCGCCATCTTCGACAGCACCGCCGGCACCGCCCAACTGCTCGTGCGCGACTTGGAAAACGGTGACACGGCTTCGGCCAGCACATCCTGGGGCGCCACTTCCGCACTGTCGGCAAGCCCCAGCATTCAGTTCTACGCCATGGCCGAAAGCGCCGCTCGCAGCTTCGACGGCACGATGTATGACCTACGCCTCAGCACCGGCGTCGTTGCCGAGCAGGATCGGCTCTACAACTTGCCCGAGCCGGCCGCCTTGGGGCTGCTGGGGTTGGGTTCGCTGCTGATGTTGGGTTCGAGGTTGCGTGAGAATCACTGACGCGTCGCACTAAACAACGTAAGTCGTCAACTTTTATCTTTGGAGAATTAACATGTCTCAATCCTTGCGTTACCTGGTCAGCAGCATCGTGGCTTTCTGCTGCTGTGCCTTGACCGTGCAAGCCGAAACCGTCGCCCACTGGACCTTTGAAGAAGGCTCGGGTCAAACCACCGCCAACACCGTCGGCAGCAGCACCCTGAGTCTGCAACTGGGCTCCGATGCTCTGGCGGACGCCAACGACCCTGCATGGGTGGCCGGCGGACTCAACGGCGAAGTGGACAACACCTACCTGCTCAAGTCCGGCTGGACCGCCGCGGACGAAACCGCCCTCTCTCTGTCAGGCGGTTCCTACACCATCGAAACCATCATCAACGCTGACAGCTTCCCTACCGGCGCGTCCTTCGGCGATCGCGCCATGGGCCTGGTCTACTTCCGTGACATGGCCGGCGGCAACACCAAGTACCTGATGCGTGTTTACACCAACACCACCAGCTCACAGACATTCGTGGCGTTCTACAACAGCGACAACACAACCCTCTACTACAACACCAATGCCGCCAATGACACCGCCTTCACCAATACCGGCGACACCTTCCAGATGACTACCGGCAATGACTACTACATCTCCGCCACCTACGACAATACTGCCGGCTCGATCGACCTGCAGGTGCGCGACATGACCACCGGGCAGACCGCGATCGCTTCCACCACCTGGGCCGCACACAGCGCCTTGTCGGCAACGCCCGACATCCTGTTCTACGGTATGGCGGAAAGCACCAGCCGCACCTTCGACGGCACCATGTACGACCTGCGCATCAGCAACTCCGTCGTGCCCGACGCCATGCGGCTCTACAACATTGAATCCTTCCATCCCGGCGATGCCAACGGAGACGGCATGGTCAACCTGGCTGACCTGCAGATCCTCGGCGACAACTGGCAGTCCA
>CAYYGM010000164.1:224-8447 GCA_964471555.1 uncultured Phycisphaeraceae bacterium | reverse complement strand
CCGACAGAACACGCGGCGTTCAACTGTTGGTGTCTATTCATTCACCAAAACCCAGAGATTCCTACTCATGGCCCAAGCGTTGGATGGTGTTCGAGTGCTGGATTTCACGCAGTTGCTGCAAGGGCCCTACGCCACACAGATGCTGGGCGATCTCGGTGCCGACGTGATCAAAGTGGAGCGGACGGGCAAGGGCGACATCCATCGCTCGATGACGTTTCTCAACCGCTGGGCGTCGGAAGGTGAATCCCCATGTTTTCTGGCATGGAATCGCAACAAGCGATCGCTCGCGCTCGATCTCAAGACATCGGCCGCTCATGAGGTCATCACCCGCCTGGCTCGCAAGGCGGACGTGCTGGTCGAGAACTTTAGGCCGGGCGTGATGGATCGTCTGGGATTCGGTTACGAGGCACTGCGTGAAATCAATCCCCAATTGATTTACTGCTCAGCCACGGGCTGGGGATCTGATGGGCCGTATGTGGATCGGCCGGGTCAGGACCTGCTGGTCCAGGGTATGGGCGGCGCCATGTGGGCCAGTGGCCGCGCTGATGATCCGCCCATTCCTTTGGGCACGGCCCTGTGCGATCAACTCGGAGCCATGCACATTGTCTATGGCGTGCTGGCGGCGCTTTACCATCGTCAGCGCGGTGGCGGCGGACAACGCATCGAGGTCAACCTGCTGTCTTCGCTGATCGCGTTTCAAATGCAGGACTTCTTCGTTCTGCACAATCTCGGCCAAGGTTTTCCCAGACCAGCCTCCGGCATCGGCCATCCGGGGTTTGGTGCACCTTTCGGCGTGTATCGCACTGCTGACGGCTTCATCAGCGTGGCCATGAATCCATGGTCGAAGTTCGTTTCCGTCCTGGAAGCTGCGGATCTGATGAAGTATGACGATCCTCAGGTGCTGTTCGATCGGCGCGATGAGATATTTGAAAAAATCGAATCGATCATTTCCTGCAAATCGACGCAACACTGGCTGAACGTCATGCTGGAGGCGGATCTGTGGGTGGCGCCGGTCAAGCGACTGGAAGAAGTGGCGGACGATGAGCAGGTTCGTCACCTGAACATGTTCGTGGAGGTCGAGCATCCGCGGGCGGGCCGGCTCAAGGTCACCAACATTCCCATTCACTTCAGCAGCACCCCCGGCCGGGTGCGCCGGCCGCCGCCGCTGGTGGGGCAGCATACGCGCGAATTGCTCGCTGAATACGGCTTCACTGAGGAACAAATCCGTGACATGTTCGCTTCGGGGGCCGTCACGACTGATACCGATGAGGTGCAGACATGAGCGATTCGTTGATCAAGTACGCAGTCCGTGGCGGCGTGGCCAAACTGACGTTCAACAGGCCGCAACAGCTCAATGCCATGAACACGCGCATGATGGAGCAGATCATTACCGCGCTCAAGCAGATGCAGTCTGACGACGCGGTGTACGTCGGAATCCTCACCGGTGCGGGCAAGGCATTCATGGCAGGGGCGGACATCAAGGAATACGCCAACTGTGATGCTGCCGGTTTTCGGGCCTTTCAGCGCCAGGCCGCGGTTCTGTATTCAGCGATTTGCGACTGCCCGCAGCCCATGGTGGCAGCGGTGAACGGCTACGCCCTGGGCGGTGGTTTTGAAATCGCGCTGGCATGCGATCTGATCCTGGCGTCGGACAACGCAAAGCTGGGTCTGCCCGAGATCAAGATCGGTTTGATTCCCGGCGGCGGGGGGACACTGCGTCTGGCCCAGGCGGTGGGGCATCACCGCGCGATGGACATGGTGATGACGGGGCGTTTCGTTGAGGCGGCCGAACTGTGTCGGGCCGGTTTGATCAGCCATGTTTATGCGGTGGATGATTTTGAAGAAGCCGTGGACAGTTTTGCCGCGCAACTCGCCTCTCAACCGCCGATGACGCTGCGTGCCATCAAGCGGCTGGCAAGGTATCCCGCGGGGGCGATTGAGCCGGCCTGGTTGAAGGAGGAGGCTCAGGCCCTCGAACAGGCATTCGCCACGCCGCAGGCCCGCGCCTGCATCGCTGCGTTTCAGAAGAAAGATCAGGAAGATGTTGCCCCGCGCGCCGGTTCGGTGAGTGAGTTGCCACGATGATTGAGCTGACAGGCATCACGTGGGATCATCCGCGCGGGTATGAGCCGCTGGTCGCGGCTTCTGCAGCCTATGCCCGCGAGAATGCCGTGCGTGTCACCTGGCGCCGCCGATCGCTCAAGGATTTCGGCGACGCATCCGTGGTGGAACTTGCGGATCGATTTGATCTGGTGGTGCTTGATCATCCCCATGTGGGCGACATTGCAATCGCGGGCTGCCTGGCTCCGCTGGACGCACTTCTGCCCGACGAGGCCATGGAGTCGATACGCAGCCAGACGATCGGCCAGTGTTACCAGTCTTACACGTTTGCGGGGTGCCAGTGGGCGCTGCCCATTGATGCGGCAGCCCAGGTGGCTGTGATGTCCAGCGAACTGGATCCGCAGCAGGCGCCGGTGAATTGGGAGCAGGTCGAGGAACTGGCCAGGTCATCAAGACGAGAAGGCCGATGGGTGGCCTGGCCGCTGTGCCCCACGGATGCGGTGTGCTCATTTCTAACGCTGGCCGCCCAGGCAGGTGTCGCTCCGCGCGAGGATGCGCTCACCTGGCCGCAGCGCGACGTGGTTGCCCGCATCCTTGACCAGATGCGGTCGCTTTGCAGCCTGATGCATCCCCACAGCACTCAATGGTCGCCGATCGATCTGTACGAGGCGATGGCTGCTGGTGAGCCGATTCTCTATTGCCCACTGGCATTTGGATACATCAATTACACGTTGCAGTCCGAGGCGCGGTGCGAGCTTCGTTTCACCCTGCCGCCGGGCCACGCAGATGCCATACTCGGTGGCACGGGCATCGGTGTGTCAGCCGGCAGCAAGCATGTCGGGGAAGCAGCAGCCTACGCGCTGTGGCTGGCCGGCGGCGCCTGTCAATCCGTCTTGTACGTGCAGCATGGTGGCCAGCCTTCGCATCGTTCCGCGTGGGAGCACGGCCCCCATCCGCAGGCGCAACAATATTTTGACATGACCCGGCTCGCGATCGAACATGCGTATGTCCGACCACGCTACCCGGATTGGCCCGAATTTCAGGAGAGCGGCGGCAGAATCATTCACCGCCTGCTCACCGCCGATGCAGATGTGCAGACCGCGACAACCGAATTGTGCGAACTTCACGAACGGATTATCAGCCGGCAGGCGCGTCTCTGACAGACCTGTGACGGACGTGAGAAACCTCGACGTTATGATAGGTGCCAGCGTGATCAATCAACTGCACGACAAGCTTCAGGGGTGCCTGCTGCCCGATGTGAGGGATGAAACATGTCCTTAGCCATGATTGCAAAAGCTGCCGGGGTTTCAGCGTCAACGGTCTCGCGCGTGATCAACGGCAAGCCCGGCGTATCCGAGCACAAAGCGCGCGAAATCTGGTCGTTGATCGAAGAGTTCAATCTGCAGCCCGCACACCTGCGCCGGCCGCGCCTGTTGAATGCCAGCAAAAACGCTGACGCGCGGGCCAGTCGCACCATCGCCCTCGTGCAGGTGGGTGGAGGCTCGCAGCGCCATCCCGATCTGTTCACGCAGATGCTCAACGGCATCGTGCAGGCTGTCGAAGACTGCGGGATGGAGTTGATGATCTTCAAAGTCAAGACCGGCCAGCCGTTGCCGGTGTCTCTGACTCAGGGAGAAGTGGCGGGGGTGCTCTGGGCGGGCAACGATGAGGACGGCGCCCTGATCAAGAGTCTGTCTCCACTGCCGGTGGTGTCACTGACCTCGCGTGTGGAGGGCAATGTTGACCATGTGTTGCCGGGCAACGCAGCGGCGGGATCCTGTGCGGCACAATATCTCATCCAGGAAAACCACAAACGCCTGGCGTTTCTGAATCCCGTGCCGGATGCGCACGTGTTTGCGCGGCGCGGTGAAGGATTCTGCCAGGTTGCGGAGAGGGCGGGCGTGCCCGTCAGCATTCTCGTGCCGGACAAGCCGCTGTTGTCCAATACCCGAGTCTGCCCCAGGCATTTGTCGGCGCTGGCCAAGGACCTGATTGAACAACTTTGCGCGATGAAGAAGCGTCCCACGGGCATGTTCGTTCCATCGGACATCATTGCCGCGGCTATTTATCCGATGCTGGCGCGCCGAGGCGTCCTGCCCGGGCGCGACATTCACATTGTGTCGTTCGGCGACCAGGAAGTGTGCCTGCTCGGGCTCGACCCGCGTCCCGCCACCATCAACATCGGGCAGGAATTGATGGCCTGCCGCGCTGTTGAGCAATTGGTCTGGCGCATTCAGCATCCCGACGAAACGCGGCCGTTCAGTGTCAGCATCGAACCGCTGCTCATACCGCCCTCCACAAGCCAGGAGCGGGAAAACATCACGTTGTGCTGATCCCGCTTGTTATTGTTCGTTCATTCAACGCCTAAGTGAAGCAGCTTTTATGGATTCGACACGCCCTGAAACCTGTTCGACGTCACAGACCCATGACAGTTCAACGCCCGCTGAACCGAACCGTCTGCCCGGTGGCTTGTGGCCCGTCATGCTCACGCCATTCGACAGCAGCGGGCAAGTGGATGATGCATCGCTGCGAGCACTGGTGGACTGGTATCTCGCAAACGGCGCCGCGGGCCTGTTCGCCCTCTGTTTATCCAGTGAGCCCTATCAGCTTCATGCGGATGAACGCATGGACATTCTGGAGACGGTTCTTGACGCCAATGCCGGGCGCGTGCCCGTGGTGGTGGGCGCGTTGGGGCATACGGCCAGGTCCGAACTGGTCGAGGATATTCGGCTGCTGGGAAAACGTGACGTCAAGGCGGTGGTGCTGAACACCGGCGAGCTGATTGCGCCGGAGGCAGGAGACGAACAGTTGATTCCGGTTCTGGAAGCGATCTGCGAGGGAACGGATGATGTGCCTCTGGGCCTGTACGAGTGTCCTTATCCCAAGCGGCGTTATCTCGGCAGCGCTTCGGTGGATTGGGTGGCGCAATGCGATCGAATCGTGTACATCAAAGCAACCTCGCATGACATTCAAGCCATCGAGGATCGCTGCCGCCGCTGGCGAGGCTCGGCCATCATGCACTGTCAGGCTTATGCCTGTAACGTGCTGGCAGCCATGCAGGTGGGCCTTGATGGTTTCAGCGGTATCGCCAGCAACTTTTACCCGGCCCTCTGCTCCTGGATTTGCAGCAATTACGAAGCCGAGCCGGCGCTGGCAGCGCGCGTGCAGGAGTTTCTGGCGCGACACAACGCATTGACAGCACGCCACTACCCGATGTCGGCAAAATATTATCTCAACAAACACGTCAACCCTCGTCTTGCACCGATCACCCGCTACGAGACAGGCCCACTGGCCGAGGAAGACCGCATCGCCCTGGATCGCATGGCCGCGGAGGCCCGGGAATTGCTTGAAGTCTGTCTGCCAAAGTGAACTTCAAGAAACAACCACCGTCTATGGACTTCTTTGAAAGTCGAACCGCTCACCGGGAGGTTGGATATGCAATACCTTCGCTGTGCCATTGCCTGCTTCATCTTCCCTGGTTTACAAATGTCCGCTGCCGCGTCCATCACCGATCAGCAAGTCAACGCTGATCCCGGAGCCGGCCAACCCCTGATCCGCCATGTGACCGTGCTTTTGTCACCAGCAGGGCGCAATGTTTACCAGGTATATGCCGAGCTTTTTCGTGATCAACTGGCTCGGCGCACTGCCGAGGTGCAATGCGTGATCGCCGAGGATGAACAACCGCAGCAGACACCTGGAGACGGCGAGTTGATCGTTCGGGTGGGGCTTGTTGAAAATGACCCATACCTGGAAAAGCTGCTCAAAGAGTGGGATATGCGCCGGCCGACCGAGAGTGATCCAGGCCCGGAAGGTTATGTGCTGAAGATCGTCCCGCAGGGAAAGGGCAATCTGGCAGTCATTGCCGGGACAGACAAGCGCGGTGTGATGTATGGCTTGGGGCGATTGCTGCACGCCACACAACTGGTCGATGACGGCATGCGCCTGGCCCCCCTATCAGAGCGATCCGCGCCACAGGTTGCCATCCGCAGTTGCAATGGCAGCGAACGAAACGCAATGGATTCCAGGGACCGGGAAAAGACCGGGGCCCGCGAGTGGTCGAAAGCGGAGGGCTTCGCCTATCAGCAGGAGCAACTCCTGCTCGGCGCCAACGCGCTCACCGGTGGCCTTGGCCGGAACCTGCCGGTCAGCATGAAGCGCTATACCCCCGAAGATCCCACCCGCGGCATCGGGATGGACGATGCCAGAATGGCGCAGCGTTACGCTGTGGATTACATCCCGACCAAGACCATCAATGCCTTTGGCTCGGAAATCCCCGATGAATGGCGGGCCACGGGAGACGACGGCCAGCCGGACCCCATGTGCGTCTGCCCCTCCATCCCCGAAGCGCGTGAGGAGCTGCTGCGGCGCAATGAAATCTACTTCCAGCATGTGCCGATTTCTATTCTGCCCATGAAGCCGACGGACATCGGCGGCTGCACCTGCGACAGATGCGCTCCCTGGCACAAGACCTACTACGCTCTGGCAGCCGACATGGGCAAGCTGCTCAAGAAGCATCAGCCCGACGCCAAAGTGCTGATTGAAAATCAGCAATTCTCAGACGAATGGAACGCCTGGCTGTTTGAGCAGGTCCACAACGAGCAGGGCGACTGGCTCGATGGCTGGTGTTGCGGGTCGGGCTCGGATGAAAGCTCGACTTACTATTCCCGGCCCATCAACCCGCGATGGTCGCGCTTCCCGGGCCTGTCGCCTCGCGCCGCGTTTATCCGTTCGCGCCTGTTCTATCTCAAGCCCGGCGACATGGTTCTGACCAGGACGGATGTCAGTCACTGGAAGCGGGCGCAGCACGGCCTGTTGGTCATGGATCCGCCCCTTTCGGAAGTCTATCCCCGTCGCACTTACAACGCCCGCCCGGCGTTCTATCATCAACTGATCACCGAGGCCTTACCTCTGCTCGATGGCATCATGGGCTATGCCGAGGGCAACTTCGACGATTTCAACAAGTACATGCTGCTGCGCCTGATGTGGGATCCGAATCTTTCGGCTCACACCATCGCGCTGGAATACTATACCTATCATTGCGGCCCTGAAGCCGGGTCCATCCTGGCGGAGGCTGTTTTCATCGGTGAACAGAATTACGCCCGGGTGGTGAAAGACAATGCAGCAAACATCGAGCGGGTGTACGACATGGCCCGTGAAGCAGGCGATCGCATGCCCGTGCCGTACAAACGCATTGACTGGCGCTGGCGTTTGTTCGCCCAACGCGCCACGACGGACCTTTACATCCTGCGCAAGATGCAGCAGGAGCAGGCCATCTATGACCGCATCATGAAGCAGTTGGCCGCGTCACTGGGCACCAACCGGTTGCAGAGTGACCTGCGCATCGCTGATAACCTTCTGGCCGACATTCATGAAACCGCGGAGATGTCCCGCCTGCGTGAAGAGGCCGAGAAGCTTGATGAGCAAACCAACGAACTTGCGGCCGTGCGCTCCATCGCGCTTCAATACATGGTGGTGGTGGACAGCGTCGGCGTGCGCTGGCTGCAGGACCAGGTGCGCCAGGCTCTGCAGGCCGAGAACCCCGATGTGCAGCAACGGATCATTGCTGATGCTGTTGCCTACGACAAGGTCGGCCCAGGCGAGTATTACGACAATTGCGGCACGATCGATGCCCAACCTCACTACGACCCCATGAGCGGCATGTGCTATTACGGCACCGGCTTGTGGCGCGGAAACGGTCGGCCGTCCCAGCGCTCCTATGACTACACCAACGAGCGGCAGCCGGCCTTGGCTTTTGATTATGAGAACCTCGATGCCGCGATCAGCTACGACGTGTCGGTGATGCACCCCAACCCGTCGGGAGTGGGCTTCGGGAAGAACAGCACCAACGCATTTGAGGTTTTTGCCGACAACGAACGACTCGGTCTAGCTGCCCCCACGGGACAGGACTTCGAGCGATTCACCTTCGCGGTGCCCCAAAGCGTCTCCGCAGACGGCAAGGTGCGCATCGAACTGCGACCGGCCACCGGTTCACGTACAGCCTGTATCTCGGAAATCTGGATGGTGCGCCGGGGAAGTTTTACGCAACAGTGATCCAGGCGCGAAGCCGAGCTTCTCAGCGCCAGCAAAGATTCAAATGTAACGATCAAATCTCTTTCAGAAGGAAGGTAATCATGCGCTATTGGATGTATGCAATGATCGTCC
>CAYYGM010000164.1:0-214 GCA_964471555.1 uncultured Phycisphaeraceae bacterium | reverse complement strand
GCGCTGAGTCGGCCGAATCCAATTCAGGCGAGCCGGTGCTGGTGATGAAAGAGGATCTGTTCAACATGGATGACGCCGACACGCGCGGCCTGCAGGAAGTGCCGGGTGCGGAAACCATCACGATCTACCGGGCCGAGGATGACACCGCGAAGTTTTCCAATCATCCGCAGCTCACCTGGTTCAAGGGCCATTATTACGCTACCTGGCAGGCCAC
>CAYYGM010000163.1:0-8528 GCA_964471555.1 uncultured Phycisphaeraceae bacterium | reverse complement strand
GCTGACAGGCGCGTCGCCTACCGGCTCTACGGGGCCTTACCGACGCTGGCCTTCCCCTTGAGCGCGGCAGTTTGCGCTCATTGAACCCATCACGGTGCGCGCGGCAGGTGGAGGCCGATTCGGCCTGCCGCACGCCCGTGGTGTGTTTTCGATTGAACTGGCGGCCAGCAGCAAGGTTGCCGTGAATGTTTGCTTCTCAAAACGATCACGCAAACGTGCCCTGCTCAGGATTAGGTATTAATTTAATACCTACTTCCTCAATCCGGGATATGCCGAGGGCGATTGGCGGTGAATGCGGTATGGTGGGTTGGAAATCCGCGGTTCTCTTGTGCTGCTTTCCTCCGCGTCTCTGCTACTCGGCGTCTCCGCGTTATCTCCCCCCTTGGCGATCCTGGCGTCTTGGCGGTTCAATCCGCTTCGTCGAGGGCTTTGCGGATGCAGCGGAGGGCGGCGGTGCGGGTCCAGTAGCCTTGATGGCTGCGGAACAGGCCGGTGCTGCGGAAGCAGCGGACGGGCATTTCGCGCGGCAACTTGCCGTCGTGCAGACGAAAAACTTCGCCCACGCTGAAGGCCAGCATGTCGTGCTGATCCCAGATGTTGGTCCACCCCCGGAAGTTGGGCGGCAATGTGACGGGTGTGCCGGCGAAGGGGGTGAGGCTGCCGCGGGGGTCGATGACGTGGAAGAAGGCGGGCTGCGAGCCGAGCGTGACCAGGTGCTGAATGTGCAGCGGGTCGTGCTCAGCCATGGCCATGTCGAAGATGATGATGCCGCCGAGGCTGTGGGCGATCACGTGCAGCGGCATCGCGGCAGTGCCCGCCTGCGGAGGCAAGCGTTCAGCCATGACCTGGCGCACGCGCTCGTGAATTTTGCGGCGGTAACTGTGGCTTTGATAGACCATCACATCGGCGATCCAGGGCAGCAGGGCGCCGGTCATCCATCGCCGCATCGATTGAAAGCGATCGTTGACGTAGCCGCGCACGCGCTCGTCCATCAACTCGGCATTGCGGCGAGACAGATCACGAATCTCCGCAGCCAGTTCACGATCGCCGCGGCGTTTGGTCACCCACGACAGCGACTTGCCCCAGCTCTTGACCACCGGCCGCAGCGCCGAGTCGGCTGCCATCGACCAGAAACCTTCCGCCCGCTGCTCGTAGCGCCCCATCAGCCGATCCAGATGCTCGTCGTCCGCGCCCAGGTCGCCCCAGTACACGGGGATCAATTCGTACTGATCGCCCAGCGCTTCGTTCATGCGGGCGACGTCGGCTTCGACCTTGTCGCGCTTGCGTTGAGCGATGCCGTGGACGACAAGGACGGGGGTCGGCGGTTGCTGTGTCATGGGGCGAGTCCGTATTTCGAGTTTGAACCGCAGAGACGCAGAGGACACAGAGGAGAAACTATCCGCAGATTACGCAGATTTCACAGATTCAAAAAAATTGGAACCGCGGATGAACGCAGATAAACGCTGATAGCAAACAACAAACATTGAGTTTTATCCGCGTTCATCTGCATCCCATCCGCGTTTATCCGCGTTCTCTGTCTTCAGAAATCTGCGCAATCTGCGGTCTCTCTTTATTGCCTTCCTCTGTGCTCTCTGCGTCTCTGCGGTTCAATCCGTCTTTTCTTTCCACCCCAGCGCTGCGCTGATCTCGTCGGCGTGCAGGCGGGCGCAGTAGCGGCCGGCAGCCAGGAGGAATCGCTGCTCGGGGGGCGTGACGTCGAAGCTGGTGGCGATCGAGCGGGCCATCAGGTACGGCGACCAGGCGCAATCGTCGCAGCGATCCTTCACGTCACGCACCTGCATCAACTGAGCCAGATCGTCCTCGTTGAAGTCGTCATCGTACAGAGGCTCGTAGGTGTACAGGCCCAGCAGGTCTTCGAAGTTCAGAAAGATCACGGTGATGCGCTGGTCGGGGTCGTCGCTTTCGGTCACCGAGCGCAGGATGGCGCGATGTCGGCCGCGCCAGGAGTCCAGGGAGATGGTCATCAGGCGGATGGTGATCTCGACGGCGGTGGGCGAGCGGCGGGAATTGGAAAAGGGCGCGAACGTGCCCTGGTAGGCGTCGATCACCATCAGCACCTTTCGCCGCACTTTGGGTTTGTCAGCCTCAGCGTCCAGGCGCTGTTCCTGCCGCAGCAGATTCAAGGCGGTCATCACGCCGAGGTTGTCAGCGAGGCCGCCGTCGAACAGGTGCAGCCAGGGGTTGAGCGGATCCATGCGCGAGCCGAGCGTGGTGGCGGGCACCGCGCCGGGGAAGTTGCCGCTGGCGGTGACGCCCACCGACACGGGCATCGATTCGATCCAGCGCTGATAGTCGGGCGAGTCCAGCGGCAGTTCGTCGCTGAAGGTCACGTGCTTGAGATTGTGCGTGTAGCGGGTGATCTGATACAGCTCGAGAATGTCGGGCGTAAAGGGAAAAATCGCGCCGTTCTCGTAACAGCAGGCATTGGGCACCCAGAACGGCAGATAGTAATCCGGGCCCGGCCCCTCACCGGCCCGCACGAACAGATCACCCAGCGTCAGGTCGTCGCCATTGCCCCGTCCCCGGAAGTTGCCGCCGAGCAATTCATCGTTGAAGGAACGTTCAAGGAAATTGCCGCGGGTGATGAACCTCAAGCGGGTCAGCGAGAACAGACCTTCCAGCAGCACGTCGGTGTAGGAGCGTTCCAGGTGCTGGCGCAGATCGGGGTCGGTGCCGGGGCCTCCGGCTGGATCGAGGGCTTTCTCGAAGGAATATCCGTCGCGCGAGCCGTGGGCGGCAACGTAGTCGTGCAGGCTGGCGACATAGACGCCCATGGCCATGCCGCCGCCGGAGATGGTCGAGGCGTAGTCGATCTCGCCCAGTGCGTTGCTGCTTGACTGCGGCGAGGGGCGGATGTGTTCGAGGCCGACGAACACCCCGGCCGCGAAGTTGGCTGCCCGTTCACCGCCGCCGGAGATCGCCACCGCCACCGACAGATCGGGATCCTGGCCCAGGCGCTGCTGCGGCGAGCGATAGAAAGTCAGATCGACGTCCGGCGCTTCGAAGGGCTGGCCTTCACGGTGCGGATGAATCCACGACCGATCGTCGTGCATCGAACAGCCGGCCGCGAACACGATCAGTATCACCGTGCTAATCCGAGCCATGCCGTGAGTATATCCGGAGAATTGAACCGCAGAGACGCGGAGGACGCGGAGGAAGACAGGAGAGGAGAAACCGCAGATTTCGCAGATGACGCAGATTAGGAAAAAGAGATTAGCCACGGATGAACACGGATGGGCACGGATTAGGAGAGGATGAAGCCACGAAGGCGCGAAGGACACGAAGGATACTGAACCCGAGTTGCTGGCAGTTATGCAAATCATCGAGGTATTTGCAAAGTACCTATGTATGAAAGCAACTTTTGTGGACAACGCTATATGGTTGCTGTGCGCGAAGAGCAGCCTATACATGAGTAATGAACATCGAATCGCACTTGCAAGCTGCTCGATAATACTGGAGCCAGGAAGGGGGCGGAAGTCATTTTAAAGGGAACTGACTTGAACAGAAATGGCGCCGGGAGCTGTGCTCCTTATCCGTGCCCATCCGTGTCCATCCGTGGCAAAATCCGAATCCGCGTCATCTTCGTCATCTGTGGTTTCTCTTGGCCTGACTTCCTCTGCGTCCTCCGCGTCTCTGCGGTTCAATCCAATTTCTCCTGCCGGTGCGGGGCGGTACACTGGAGGCATGAAGAACCGACGCACCCTGATCACGCTGCTGCTGTTGATTGCCGGTTGTACGGCGACGCCGACGCTGGCGCCGCGCCCCAGCGCTTACCAGGCCCCCGTGCCGCCGATCAGCAGTGACAGCGGGGACCAGATCGTGGTCTGCGGGCGGCGTTATCACATCGGGGCCCCGGTGGTGCTGTGGTCCGATCCGGGCGGGTTCAATGCCTATCGCGGCGGGCACTTCAACGATCGGGTCACGCGCGATGAGCCGAACCCCAGGCCGCCCGGCTTCCAGCAGTTGCAGGAGATCGTCGATCAGTTCGTGATCCATTACGACGCAGCCGGCACGTCGCCGCGCTGCTTTGCGATCCTGGAGAAGCGCGGGCTGAGCGTGCAATTCATGCTCGATATCGACGGCACGATCTACCAGACGATGGACCTGCAGCACCGGGCCTGGCACGCCTCGCAGGCCAACTCGCGCAGCGTGGGCGTGGAGATCGCCAACCTCGGCGCGTTCCGCGACATCAACACCCCGCTGTTTGCCCAGTGGTACAAGACCGACATGTTCGGCGTGCGCCTGACGCCGCCGCCGGGATGGATCTATCCCACGCTGCGACCGGCCCGGCAGTATCCTGTGCAGGGCGAAATCCAGCATCGGTTGCTGACCCAATATGACTACACCGACGCCCAGTACGAATCGCTGGCCCACCTGGCGGCTGCGCTGTCGCGCATCTTCCCCAAGCTGGAGTTAGCCTGGCCGCAGCAGGACTACGTGCTAAGCTCGCAGCAGTACGAACAGTGGCACGGGCTGCTGGGCCACTATCACCTGACCACCAACAAGGTCGATCCCGGCCCGGCCTTCGACTGGCAGCGGGTGATCCGGCGGGCGAAGGAACTGCGGTAAAGCGTTGAATCAAGGCAACCGCAGATGAACGCGGATGGGACGCGGATGAGATGCAGGCGCTTGTCTTCTTATCCGCGTTTATCTGCGTTCATCCGCGGTTGCCTTTCTCGGTGAATGTGCGTCCGAAAATATGTAGCGTGTGCGAGTGAAGGGGTGAGGATGACGTTCACTGATTGATTGTGCGGATCGCGGCGGCGATTCGGCCGATGATACAGGTATGTCTTCAATTCCCTCGATTGCCGCGATCAGCTCGTACCAGCAGGAGCAGGTGATCAACTCGGTGTCGATGGCGGTGGCGTGCAAATCACTGGATGCCGCCAAAGCGCAGGGCGAGGCAGCCATTTCGCTGCTCGACGCGGCGGTGCAGATGCAGCAGCAGCAGATGCAGGCATCGGGCATCGAGCCGGGCAAGGGCGCGCACATCGACGTCCGTGGGTAAACACGGATTCAAGAAACGAGTTTAGCCACGGATGAACACAGACAGACACGGATGGATTGTCTTGCATCCGTGATCATCCGTGTCCATCCGTGGTTTCATTTCTTGTTCGTATTACTCTGCGCTTACCTGCGGTTTCTTACGCTTTCTTGAGCCGATCTTCGAGGGCGTCGAGTTGGGCGGCCAGGGCCTTGGGCAGCTTGGAGCCGAACTTGGCGTAGTGCTCGCGCAGGGCGGGGATGACGGACAGCCAGTCCTTGGCATCGACCTTCAACAGTTCCGCCAGGTCTTCGCTGGGAATATCCAGACCATTGAGGTCCAGGCTTCCGGGGGCGGGCAGGTTGCCGATGGGCGTCTCGACCGCTTCGGCCTTGCCGCTGCAACGTTCGACGATCCACTTGAGCACGCGGCTGTTGTCGCCGAAGCCGGGCCAGAGGAACTTGCCGTCGTCGGACTTGCGGAACCAGTTGACGTAGAAAATCTTGGGCATCCTGGCCCCGGCCTTGGCGCCGAGGTTGAGCCAATGCTGCCAGTAGTCGGCCATGTGATAGCCGCAGAAGGGGAGCATGGCCATGGGGTCGAAGCGCAGCTTGCCGACGGTGCCGGCCGCGGCGGCGGTCATTTCGCTGGCCATGGTCGAGCCGAGGAACGTGCCGTGGGTCCAGTCGAAGGATTGGAGCACCAGCGGCTGCGTGGTGGCGCGGCGGCCGCCGAAGAGGATGGCATCGATGGGCACGCCGGCAGGATCTTCCCAGTTGTCAGCAATCACCGGGCACTGACCGGCCGGCGCGGTGAAGCGTGCATTGGGGTGGGCGGCTTTCTTGCCGTTGTCGGGCGTCCAGTCATTGCCGTGCCAGTCGATCAGGTGGTTGGGTGTCGGGCCGTCGATATCTTCCCACCACACGTCGCCGTCGTCGGTCAGGCCGACGTTGGTGAAGATGGAATTTTCCTTGAGCGACTCCATGGCGTTGGGGTTGGAGTGATAGTTGGTGCCGGGCGCGACGCCGAAGAAGCCGGCCTCGGGGTTGATGGCGTAGAGCCGGCCGTCTTTGCCAAACTTCATCCAGGCGATGTCGTCGCCGACGGTTTCGACCTTCCAGCCTTCGATGGTGGGGTTCATCATGGCGAGGTTGGTCTTGCCGCAGGCGCTGGGGAAAGCAGCGGCGATGTGCTTGACGTCGCCCTGCGGGCTGGTGAGCTTGAGGATGAGCATGTGCTCCGCCATCCAGCCTTCCTCGCGGGCCATGGTGGAAGCGATGCGGAGTGCGAAGCACTTCTTACCCAGCAGGGCGTTGCCGCCGTAGCCCGAGCCGTAGGACCAGATCTCGCGGGTTTCGGGGAAGTGGGTGATGTACTTGTTATCCGCATCGCAGGGCCAGGCGACGTCTTTCTTCTTGTTGCCTGCCTTATCGATCAGCGGAGCGCCGACCGAGTGCAGACACTTGACGAATTCGCCGGAAGCTCCCAGCGTATCCAAAACCTTTTGTCCGACCCTTGTCATGATGTGCATGTTGGCCACGACGTAAGCCGAGTCGGTGATCTCGACGCCGATGTGAGCAATGGGCGAGCCGACGGGCCCCATGGAGAAGGGGATGACGTAAAGCGTGCGGCCGCGCATGCACCCGTCGTAGAGTTTGCTCAGGGTGTTCTTCATCTCGGCCGGATCGCGCCAGTTGTTGGTGGGGCCGGCGTCTTCTTCCTTCTGGCAGCAGATGAAGGTGCGGTCCTCAACACGGGCGACGTCGGCGGGGTCGGAGCGCACCAGCACGCTGTTGGGCTTTTTCTTGGCGTTGAGCCACATGGCCGATCCACTATCGACCATGAGGTTGAGCATCTTCTGATACTCATCCCTGGAGCCGTCGCACCAGTAGATGCTGTCCGGCTTGGTCATGGCAGCGATCTGGCTGACCCAACTGATCAAGGCCTTGTTGGACGTGCGCTGTGATGCCTGGTCGTCGTTGACTTTTGTCACGATGGCCTCCGTTCGAAGGATAATTTGCAAAAAAGCGGTGCGGAGCAAACCCGAGGGCGGCCCCTGATCACGCAGAGCGGGTCCATTCTAGCAATTCGCAATTCCCTTGCACGGCTGCATATCCCGCGGCCCGGGACGCGCGCCGCCGCGCCCGCAGGTCCGCGCACCGTGTTCACGGCGACCGTGGTGAGAGTGGATATGCTAGGCTGGAACGATCAGACAGGAGGCACACGGATGATCCAAACACGCAGCCGCCTGGGCCTGTTGCTGCTGTCCGTCGTGGTGATGGGGACGCTGCCGGCACGTGGCGAGAAGGCGGCGTATGACGTGCCGACAGTGGTGCTGGAAGCGGGCCGCCGCCATCCGGTGTTCGCCTGCTCACCGCAGGAACTGGAGCGATTGAAGAAAGCCTTGGCCGGCGATGGGCCGGCGGGTAAGTACCTGGCCAAGCTCCAGCAGAGCGTGGACAAGCGCATGCGGGAGCCGATCGCCTTTCCACCGCGCGGATCAGCCCACAACCAGTGGTATCAGTGCGACGACTGCCAGATCGGACTGACCACCATCGACGACACGCACCACCAATGCCCCAAGTGCAACAAAATCTACAGCGGCCCGCCCTACGACGACGTGGTCTTCGGCCGGCACATCAGTCAGCACCTGCAACTGGCCGTGGATGCCGGCTGGATGTACCAGATCAGCGGCGACGATCGCTATGCCCGCTGCGCGGCTGACATCCTGCTGGGCTATGCCCAGCGCTACGAGTCGTACCCCTTTCACGACAACCAAAACAACGTGGGCGACAAGGCCAAAATCTCCGGCGGCCGACTGAACAATCAAACACTGGGCGAAGCGTCCATCATGGCCGACAAGATCGCCCCGGCCTATGACCTGATCTACGAATCGCCCCTCATCACGCAAGCGGAACACCAGGCCATCCGCGATCACCTGATCGTGCCCATGCTCCACACCATCGACGGCTACAAAGCCCACCAGAGTAACTGGCAAAGCTGGCACAACGCGGGCATGCTCTGCGGCGGCGCGGTGATCGGCGATGCTGACTGGATCAACAAGGCCATCCACGACGAAACCAACGGCTTTATCTTCCAGATGGACAACTCCGTCAGCGAGGACGGCTTCTGGTTCGAGAACAGTTGGGGCTACCACTTCTACACCCTGCGTTCCCTTTCCATCCTGTGCGAAGCAGCCCGGCATCTCGGCGCGGACCTGTGGCACCATCCGTCCATGCACAAGATGTGCACCATCCCTGTCTGGTACGTGATGCCCGACGGCAAGCTGCCCGGGTTCAACGACACGCACGCCATCCGTCCCGTCGCCCGATACCTGGAAGCTGCCTGCGACGTGTATCACGATCCGCTGATCCTGACACTGTTGGAAACTGCGCCGTCCATCGACTCGATCATGTACGGCCGCGACACACGCAACACCCGCGAGTCGCTGCAACTGACCAGCTGCCTATTTTCCGGCACCGGCCACGCGATCCTGCGCGCGCCCGGAAGTGCAGGTCTGACC
>CAYYGM010000162.1:0-8548 GCA_964471555.1 uncultured Phycisphaeraceae bacterium | reverse complement strand
GATGCCCACCTCCATGTCGGGCGAGCCCTCGGACTGGAAGACCTGGTAGTCCCATTCCACCTGATCGATGGGGAAGGGAATCTGCTGCTGGGCCTCGTAGCCGACGATGGAAGGAATCTTCTTCGGCTCGACCGGCGGCAGCTTGGCGAAGCGGGCAAACGCCAGGTGCCCGGGCACGCCCACGACGATCTGACTTCGTTCAGCGTCGGGGTGCTTGCTCATGAAGGCGTCGAGGCCGACCTGGATCGCCTCGTCCACGTTCATGTCCGGCGTGGAGAGCACCTGCTTGAAGGGCAGGTAGTCCCAGTCGGCGACTTCCACTTGGCCATGCGTTCGAATCAGTCGCATGGCCTTGATGGCGTACTGGCCTACCTCAAGGCCCCAAGCGTCATTTTTTCTTGCCATCGCAGGCTCCCAAAGGCGGGGTTTTTCGCAGCGTTCGGCCAGTCATGCCGGGGGGTTACGTTACTGGCAGCGGCGGGAAGCTTACGTTTCTGCCTTGACCGGGCGGGTCCCGCCAACCGGCGTCAAGCGCCGGCGGCAAGGGCGTGGTCGCGGCTACGCACTGGCGGGTCGGAAACGTCATGCAGCGGCCGGATAATCGTATCCATCATGTCCAGGCCGCACATCATAACAATTCCGCAACACCAGTATTTAACGCTCAACAGCCCCCCAGGTCAAGACCCATTTTATCCCCCTCGTTCCCCGGCCGGCGGCCAGAAAAATCCCGCCCCTATGCCTTGCCGAATCATGCTCCCCCCGATAAGCTGCCGATAAGCTGTCCGGGTAGCCTTGTCGGCTGCCCAGCGTTTGGGGGTACGATTGTCCCTTTGGAGACCTGGCCATCGCTCGATCAAGATTTCGACCGCAGCAGAAAGAGACCGGCAAGCGGCTGCGCGTCAACGACATGATCCGCATTTCTCCGGTCCGGCTCATCGACGAGAACAACGAGCAGGTCGGCGTCATCGATCTTGACGACGCCCGTCAGCGCGCCCGCGACGCCCAGCTCGACCTGGTCGAGGTGTCACCCCAGTCCAGTCCGCCTGTCTGTCGGATCATGGACTACGGCAAGTGGAAGTACGCCCAGAAAAAGAAAGAGCAGAAAGCCAAGGCCCACGCCAAACAGTCCGAGATCAAGGGCGTCCGTCTGCGTCCCAAGATCGATGACCACGACCTTGAGATTAAACTCAGCAAGGCCCGCGAGTTCCTCAACGACGGCGACAAGGTGCAGTTTGTCATGCTCTTCCGCGGCCGGGAAATGGCCCACCGCGATCTGGGGATGCGATCCATGCGCGACATCTGTGAGCACCTGACCGACTGCTCCAAGGTTGAGCAGGAGCCGAAGATGATGGGCCGCCGCATGACCATGGTGCTGGCCCCCGATCGCAAGGCCAAAGCCAAGACTGACGCCCAGGCCGATTCGCAGCCGCAGACCACGGCCACCAACCCGTCATAGAAGAAGCCCCTTCCTTGCCCGCAGCAAAACGCCCGTTGCTGACTGCCCGCAATCTGCTGGTCGCCGCCCTGCTGCTGGCTCAACTGCTGGCCGTCCTGCTGATGCTGGCGGTCTTCGAAAACTGGCTCAACCTCGCACTGGTCAACCTCGATCAACATGACCCCCAGGCCCTGGTGACCCTGGTCCGGCATGTCCGTCTGCTGGGATTGCTGCTGGCCGCCCTGCTGCTGCTGTTCAGCGCCCTGCTCGCATTCATCGTCATCCGCAGTCACGATCGCCAACTGGCTGCGATTCATCAGAAGCTCGAACAGATCGTCGAGGACCGCAGCCGCGATGTCGTCCGCAGCCGCGATGCCGTGATCTTCGGCCTGGCCATGCTGGCTGAGCAACGCGACGGAGAAACCGGCGAACACCTCGAACGCATCGGCCAATACACCGACCTGATCGCCCGCGCTTACGCGGCCCGGCACAGCGGCTACGACGAGCGCTGGATCCACACCGTGCGCGTCACCAGCGTGCTGCACGACATCGGCAAAGTCGCCATCCCCGACGCCATCCTGCGCAAACCCGAGGCCCTGACCGACGAAGAGCGCCACGTCATCGAACAACACCCCTACTTCGGCGGCCACACCCTGCTGGAACTGCAACGCCGCTGGGGCGAAGACCAGTTCCTGACCACCGCGGCCGACATCTGCCTCGGCCACCACGAGCGCTGGGACGGCCAGGGCTATCCCTTCGGCCGCATCGGCGCTGAAATCCCCCTGCCTGCCCGCATCGTCGCCATTGCCGACGTCTATGACGCCCTGACCAGCCGCCGCCATTACAAGGAACAGATGAGTCACGAGCAGGCCAGGCTGATGATCATGGAGCGCTCCGAGACACACTTCGATCCGGCCGTGGTCGAGGCGTTCCTGGCCTGCGAGAAGCAACTGGAACAGATCGCCTTCCATCCCCGCCGCGAGATGACTGAGCCGGGGCCGGACCACGACGACTCTGCGTCCATCTCTCACCAGTCGATCACGTAAGCCTCGTTGCCGTAGAAGATGACGCTGCGTCGCCCGTCGGCGGTGTGGCAGGCGAACGCGGCATCGGGCGGCGGGATCATGGACGAGCCGCCCATTTGGACGGGCCAACTCATCGGCACCTGTCGCGGCGGCGTCCATTGGCCATTTGAAAAAGCCAATCGCCGCAGGTTTGCTGTCGAAGGCGGCCGACCACCCACCACCGCCCTGCCGCTGACGTGCTCGGCAATGAACGCTTGATCGCCAACCAGTTGGATCAGCGGCTGAATCTGTTGACCGGCCGGTTCCAGCCGCAGCAGCTTGCGCACTTGCTGCACGTCCCAGAACTCCGTCACCTGGGCAGAGTTTCCGACCCATATCATCTGCTGTTGCAAGATCACATCACGCCCCAGTTGAATGCAGGCGTAACGCCCATCGGGACTGAGCTTGCCGTGGTACAAGCCGTAGCGATTCCCACTCAACTCGAGCTGGCGCGTGATGTGTTTGTCGGTGGTATCGATGTCGGTCACAAACCATCGCTGTGATTGTTCTGTGGTAACCAGCGGCTGGGCGTGCAACAGCCGCAGGTGATGTGCGGCCGGGTTCCATGCCACCGCATCCGGAAACAACCAGCCGGCACGCTGGACCAAGGGTTGCAACGGTGAGTCTTGCCCCGACTCAGGCATCGCCACCTCATGCAGCAACGATAGATCCTCCATGGACAAGCACGTCAGCCTGGTCGCATCCACGATCTGATCGAGCACCTGCACGCCACCATCACCCGTCATGGCCACCATCGCGCCCATCGGTTCATGATGATGAATCAGCAACGCACCGTCCTGGGCGTCGAACACCAGCAGTCGCCGCCCGCCCTGAACATGACCAGCAACCACGATCTGCCGCTGGTCAGTGGACAATCCCACCTCACCGACGCCCGGGTAATGCAAAGCTTTGAAGTTCACATTCGAAGGCAGCGGATAGTCCCTGATGCATCGCCCGTTTTGCAGATCGATCATCCACAGGCGGTTTCGCCTGATCCACAACTGCGAGTGATAGTCATAACCCAGCCATCGCAAGTTGCGCCAATGGGGATGCAGCCAGTGATAGACCGTGGCTGAATACCAATCGAAGCGCGTGGCCCAGCTCTTGGGCGTCGGCGCGGCCGCCAGGATCCCCACCACCAGCGACAGCAGCAGCACCGTCACCAGCCGAGCGATCAACCACTTGCCCCGCAGTTTCTTGACCCGGCCCGGCCGCCAGCCGCGCAGGATCAGCACCAGCACCAACAGTCCCAGCACGACGGCTGAGCCCTTGAACAGGTGCGGATACAGCAGCCGCCACACGCTGATCACATCCTGGTCCACCAGCACCACCGCCCTCGTGCCGTCAGCGGACAAGGCCGCATCGCGCACCGAGCCGTGCTCTACGATCTGAATCGAATAGTCCGGCCCGGCCGCCGCGCCCACCGTCGCCGGCCAGGTGGTGTCGGCAAACTGCGGCGCTTGCCGCCAGGCTTCCACCGCTGCGTCCGTCATCGCGCCACCTTGTCCATCGCCACGCCCAGGTCATACACCGCCAGATACGGTCCATCATCGCTGCGCGCCGGGTTCAACCACACCCGCCGCCGCCCGTCAGATGAACCAGACCAGTACCCCAGACCCCAGGTCGGCTTCTGGCGCGCGGGCAACCAGGTTTGCGTGCGCAGGTCCAGGCCGAAGATCGGATTGTTCTTCCGCATCACCTTCGGATTATCACTGTTGAACATCTCGATCCACAAGCTTGCCGCAGGCCCGTCAACCCGCGCGCGGGTATGGTCCATTTCGTCCGGCGGCAAGTTCAAGGTGAATTGCGATGCGGCATCGTCCAGCCGCTGCACGTGAAATCGCCCCGCTGCCTGCTCACGCAGTACGAACCACAATTGACCGTCCACCAGGCCGGCATGTTCCAGCAGAAGGTCACTGACCCATGTGTGGCTTTCCAGCAACTTCCCGCTGGCGTTGTCAAAGACCAGCAGCATGTCGCGGTCAGGCTGTGTGTTCGTCTGTTGCGGCTGAGGCCGACGAAATCCCACGTACAGCCGCCCATCATGCAACAGCCAACCACTCGGCACACGCCACGAACCGCCCAGCCCTCCCCTCGCCTCCCCTGCAACGTACGTATCCCCAATCAATCGATGTCGCTGCAGATCGGGCAGCGAGAGTGTTTCGATCGCCCAACGATCCGCCTGCTTGCAGATCAGGCCCATTGCATCCTCGCCGTCCGTGCTGTTGCCGGTCAGCAGGAATTGCTCGTCGGCAGCCGCCCGCAACGTGCCCAGACATCGGCCATCCGACGTGCGCCACAGCGCCAGCAGCGTCGCCCAATGCGGCGATTTGAAGTGCATCTGGTTGCCCGGCTCGAATGTCGCCGCCAAATAACGACCATTGCGAGTGATGCACAATTCCCCCACCTCAGGCTTCTGCATCACCGCCAATGAATCGGGCATGCTCAGCCATTGTCGCAACTCGCCCTCGGACAGCCCCAGTCGCCACAACACCAGCCTGCTCCCACGCATCAGCCGCACATGCCAGCTCATCCCCCGCGATTCGGCCCACACATACAGCCGCACCGATCCCCAATCCGCCCATCGCATCAGGAACTCCGTCGGCTGCCAGAACCAGCAAAACGGCGCAAGCCCCATCAGCACGCACACCACCAGCAACCGTCGCCGCGGCCCCAGCCAGCGACCCCGAAGATCCTTTCCCTCTTGCCAGTGCTCCCGCAGCGCACCGCATTCAGGACAATCCTCACGGGTGACGCCGGTCAGGTTGTAGCCGCATTTGCTGCAAACCCGATCACCCCCCGCTTGCCCCCTCCATGCCCAACGCCAGCGCCAAAGCAAAAACAACGCCACCAGCACCACCACCGGCGAAAGCACGTTGGGACCATATGTCAATCCCACTTCCCACAACGACACCTGCGGACAGCGGGCCAGGGTGTAAACCGCCCGCCCGTTCGGGGCAACCACCATCTGACACGTTTCGCTATAACCTGTCAGCCGCACGATATGGTCCGGCCCAACCGCAGGAGCCGCCGACGGCAACTCAAGTTGGAGCGGTTGCGTCTCCATGTGCATCCTGTCTGTTATCCAGACATGCCCGAACGCCAACAACAGCCCGAACCCGAAAACCTGCCGTCCAGCACTGAGCCTGCCTGACAGAATATGTGACACAGCCTGCTCGTCAACCCTGTTTGGCCGCCATGAGCCGCAATGCTAGAATGTCCGACATTGACTTGGGGCCGTAGCTCAATTGGGAGAGCGCTGCGTTCGCAATGCAGAGGTTGAGGGTTCGATCCCCTTCGGCTCCACTTTGTCTTTCATTGACAACGATGTTCTACCGTTGTCAATTCCACCACTTACAGCGAAGCGCAGCGAATCACCATTGCGGCGCGCTTTGTCAGCGGTTGCCCCGTCTGTGCATGAATTGACGGCCATCGGTACAAGCAGCGGTACAAGCGTTCGCGCATCAGTACCGGTCGCTTTCGTTCGCTCAGCGCTCGGCCCATCGTCAAGCGGTAGCGGCGGCAAGGCGTCCAGCGAGCCGGCCACGTCGAGCAATGCCGGATCGGTGTAAACGCCCATCGTCAGCATAGGGTCGGTGTGGCGCATCGCGGCTTGAGCCGTTCGCATCGGCACGCCCGCTTTGCTTAAGTGTGTGCCGAAGGTATGGCGCATCCCGTGAAGGCAAACGGTTCGGCCCCGGTCGTCACGTTTGGGGATGCCGGCGGCTTGTGCGTCGCGGTTCAGGATGCGAAGCAATCCCGTGGGCACGTTGAACAGCGGTGAGCCATGCGGCAGCTTCACCGGTAGCGGCCCGCCCGTGGCCCGTGCTTGGCGTCTGACGGCTTCGAGCTTGTCGGATACCCATTGCCGCAGGTCCGCAGCCAGGTCAGCCCGTAGCGGCACGTCCGCCCCGCGTCCGGCTTTCTCATCGGCAGCCTTCAACGTGGCATAGGCGGTCGGTGCGTCAAGATCAAGTTGGCCCACCGTCAGGGATGCCAACTCGCCCTTGCGAAGCCCGGTCAGCACCAGCATCTTGTAAATCAATGCCCGTTCACGGCCGACGCGCTCAAGTTCGGCGATCAGGTCCGGTCGCTTGGCGAGCGCTTCGCGGCCCCGCTCGGCGGCAGCTTCAATGCCATCGAACGTCAACGGTGCTTTTGTCCACGTTCGCCGGCTTGACCGTTCAGCAGGTTCGGCGGCGGCGGATAGCTTCACGGTTTCCCGGCCATACTCAGCCAGCGGTCGAAGCCTTGCAACGCGCAGCAGGCGGCGAAGCTCATCAGCGTTCAATGCACGCGGCTTGCGCTGGGGGTCAGCATCGACGGCGGCGACATGCTCGAACGGATTGACCACCAGCCGGCCCGTCCGCTTGCACCAGTTGGCGAAGCCCACCAGCGAGCGCCGGTATTCATTCGAGTTCGCCGGCGTCATGGTCCCTTCGCGCTGGGTGCCGAGCCATCGCGTCAATGCTTCGCCGCTCATGTCGCCCAGGCGTCGCCAGGTCAATGCAGCGGCGACACACTCAACACGGCGGCGGTCGGCTTGGATTCGGTGTGGATGGCAGCCCTTCGCCTTCTGGTGGGCGGCATAGGCTTTGACATGCTCGGCAAGTGTGGTGCATTGGTGCTCCGATGCGGCGTCTTGCTCCACTGTCAACACGTTCGCCCGCACCAGTTCGGCGCGTCGCTCTAGCTCACCGAGCACCGCCCGTGCGGCATCTTCGGATCGGCAGCCGGTCGAAACCTTGCACAGCCGGCCCGATCCGTCGCGGTACTTGGCGATGTAGGTGCCGGCTTCGATCAGCAGGCGGTCGCCGGTGGTGGTTGCCGTCACCTTCGCCGTGCGCTTGCGGCCTTGACGATCCCGCCAGCGAGCGAACCGCTCACCCTTGCGGGTGTAAAGCTCGGCATCGGGCGGCAGCGGCTTGGTGTAGGTTTCACGATAGACGGTGCCCATTGTCCTACCCTTTCCGCCGGCGTGAAGTCTGCCGGCTTTCAATCCCGAAGTGCTCGGCGAGCCGGTCGGCCAGGTCGAGCCGCAGAGATTGCTTGCCGTTCACGAACCGCAGCAGCGATGAATGGCGAAGCCCGGTTGCTTTCGCCACAGCCCGGATTGATTCAACATTCGCCAGCGCATGGCGTAGAAGCTCGGTCATGGTTTGCTGGCGCTTTCGTGTTGGCATGGTGCTAATTATGTCCATCAATGGCCGGCTTGTCAATCACCAACGTACAGATATTCACTCGCTCGGCCGATGTGTCCCTTGTTCACCAGTTGGAGCACACCATCGGCGCACAGAAGTCCCAGCAGCCGGCTTGCTCGGTCCCGGTCGATGCCGAGCAATTCATCGAGCACACGGCAAGCCAGAAAAAACGGCTTATCCCCCGCTTGGCGTTGCAGTTCACGACACAAGCCTACAAGCCGGCGGGTCGGTTGCTCATAACCTTGTGCGCAGGCCGGCGGCTCGGCGGCGTCGGCATTGGCCAGAGCAGCCGCTACGGGTCCGGTGCCAGCGGGATACTTCACCCGATCCCAGGCGTGCATGAAGTCCGCTCTTGTGGCATCGGCATTGTGCTCGCCACTGATGTATGGTTCGGCGGCAGCGTGCCAGGCGGCGACGTGCGGCCTTAAATCGGTGGCCGTGGCGTTCGCAAGATCAGGGTGCGCTCGTAGCCTACGGGCAAAGTTGAAAATTGCCTTGTCGTTGCGCTGGCCCGGCGCGGTCGGCAACGTCGCCATAATGCTTTGCTCCACCCACTGACACAGAGACACAGAGACACAGAGACATAGAGACTCAGAGACACAAGAGATACAGCCATAGTCCGCACGGCTCACTTTTGCTTTTGACAGCATCGAAACCAGCCAAGCCGGCAGCGGTGCGGTTATCGCGTCATCCGGTGAAACAGCCCAACGGTATAGCCCACCGTCAGGGTGAACGCTCGGCGGTGCGATGATGTATCCGCCGTCAGCTTTCACGTCCACGCCCGCACCCAGCGAGTTTGCACGGCTGGGGACGTGTCCGCCAGGATGCGCGAATAACAGGTGACGCCC
>CAYYGM010000161.1:0-8712 GCA_964471555.1 uncultured Phycisphaeraceae bacterium | reverse complement strand
ACGCCTACATTGCCGGGCGCGTGGATGCCAAGCCCCGCACGATTATCAATCTGAAACAAGCCCGCAAGGCGCTGGTGGACTACTTCGGCGAAGGCAAGCCCCTGGCCGCTATCACGGCCGGCGACGCCGACGCCTTCCGCCTAGCCCTGCTGGGGAAGGGGCTGGCGGATAACACCGTCCGGCGAATCTGCGGACGCGCCCGGCAATACTTCCGGGCCGCGATCCGCCGGGAACTTGTCCACCGCAACCCGTTTGACGGCATCAAGTGCGCGGTGGGGGCGAACCCCGACCGGCTGTATTTCGTGAGCCGGGAAGAGGCAGAAAAGGTGCTGGCCGCCTGCCCCGATGCGGAGTGGCGCTTGATCTTCGCCTTGAGCCGCTACGCCGGCCTGCGCTGCCCATCCGAACACCTGGCGCTACGCTGGGGCGACGTGGATTGGGCCAATAGCCGAATGACGGTGCGCAGCCCCAAGACCGAGCATCACGAAGGCAAGGCATCGCGGCTTGTGCCGATTTTCCCCGAGCTGCTGCCCCACCTGCGCGAAGCCTTTGAGGCAGCCGAGCCGGGAAGCGAATACGTTATTACCCGCTGCCGGGATGGGGCTGTCAATCTGCGGACCCAGCTTGAGCGGATCATCCGGCGGGCCGGCTTGCAGCCCTGGCCCAAGTTGTTCCACAACCTGCGGGCGACGCGGGAAACCGAACTGGCCGAAACCTTCCCCCTTCACGTTGTCTGCGCCTGGATCGGCAATTCGTCGGCTATTGCGGCCAAGCACTACCTGCAAGTGACGGATGAGCATTTCGAGCGGGCGATTGCCGGCGGGCCGGATGGGGAGAAGGCGGCGCAAAAAGCGGCGCAAAATCCGACGCAGCAACCGCACGCGGACGGTCGCAACCTGCCGCACGATGAAGCCCGGAAAACGAAAAACCCCGCGATTTGCGGGGCTTTTCGAGAGACTGCGGTAGGGTGCGGCGACCCTAACAACTACCTAATACCCCCAAGGGGATTTGAACCCCTGTTCCCAGGATGAGAACCTGGTGTCCTGGACCGGGCTAGACGATGGGGGCGCCGGGCCGGGCATTGTAACGGGATTAGGCGATTCGACAAAACCGTTCCTGGCTGACGCCCAGGTGGTCGGCTTTTTCGCCCACTTCCTCCAGCCAGCGGCGGGCGTCGGTGGCGTAGCCGGCCGTGGGACGCAGTCCTTCGATTCGCCGGCACCACCAGTGGTTGAACCGTTGCATCAGCAACTCCCGGGTGTACTTGCACACCATCGACGCCAAGGCGGTAGGCATGTGCGACTGCTCGCTGCCGATCTCGAAACGCAGCGTGATCGGTGGGCGGTCCGGTTGCTGCATGCGATACACCGAGCAGGCGTCGCTCTCATCGAGCACCGTCATGTGCGCTTCAGGGAAGCTCCACTGCAACGGCTCACGATAATGCGTGCGGCCGCCCTGGCGATCGATCACCACCACCAGTTGCGCATCGGTGGCGGAGAAGTGCTGCCAGATTGCTTCCAGGTGGCGGGCGACGCTGGTGAAGCTGACCGAAGCCTTGTTGCGCGTCTGGCGCACCAGGTCGTTGAAGCGATCCTCGCAGATCACCTCGGCTGCCAGATCGATCACTTCCAGCCCGGCGCTGCGTGTAGCGGTTTCCAGCATGTTGGCAGCCACGGCGATCTGGCCGAAGGTGTGATCGCCCGGCAGTGGGGCCCAGGGGTTTTCGTCCGTGCACTGATACCAGGGCAGTTGCGTGACCGTAGCGCCCATCGCGCTTAGCCATTGATCGACCGAACTTGCTTTGCGCCCCGCCAGATGGGCGAAGGTCAGGCAACCCAGTTCCAGGTGCTTGAGCCCCCACGATTTGCTGGTCAGTTTCTTGGAGTCGTTGATCGGAATGCGCCAGCGACAGCCGGCCACGTTGCGGCAGACCGCCTGCTTCAGATGATGCCACAGGTCGGGCAGTTCGCTGGCCGCATCGTGGTCGGTGGCGCGAATCGCACAACGGCCGACCACCATCGGCCCCAGTCGCGGCCCATAGCCCGCCTCATCGATGCCCGCGTACACCAGCATGGCGGGCATGATAATCCATGCTCGGCCGGTTGTCGCTGGGCTACGGCGGATCGGGTTTGACAGGATAACAGGATCGACAGGATCGGAAATTCAATTGAACCGCAGAGACGCGGAGGACGCAGAGGAATGCGGAAGAGGGAATCGGCGACCGCAGATTTCGTAGATGACGCAGATTCAAAATGGCAGAAACCGCAGATGAACACAGATGTCACGAAGATAAACGCAGATGCCAGTGGCTTTTCACATCCGCGTTCATCCGCGGTTTCCGTTTTCTTTTCCTCTGCGTGCTCCGCGTCTCAGCGGTTCAAACAAAATGAATTGGTTTAATCGGGCTCAGGCCGCGGCTTTGAGCACGTCCAGCACCCAGCGCGGTGTCTGGGAGACGTAATCGCGCAGAGCCTTGCGGCGGGAGAGGTAGTACAGCGCGGTGCCGCCCTGCATGAGGATGGTGGCGATGATCAGCACCGTGTAGACCAACAGTTCCGAGCTGCGCGCCAATTGCGTAACGGACGAGCCGAGTTGCCCGGCGACGTCGGGCGGAAGCTGCTGTTCGATCTGTGCGGCATAGCCCTGGCCGGTCAGCGCCAGGTACAGGTGCCACACCGCATAGAGGATGACGATCACCGCCAGGCCGATCTGGTTGCCGGCCAGCAGGTGCAGACTGCGCGGATCGAGTCGGCGCAGCATGTCGCGTCCGGTGAACTCGACGTATGCCACGGCCGCCAACACGATCGCCGCCAACAGCGACGCCCAACTGAACAGGGCGAACGGCACGCACAGCGCAGCCAGCACGGCGGAACTCCAGGCATCAAATCCCGCCACCGACATGGTGCGATCGATGGCCTTCCGCCGCTTGCGTGCCGCGACGATCTGCTGCTGCATCTGCGGATCAATCGTCGGGCGGTCCTGCTCGGCGCTGTGCGAGTCGGCACTGGCGGCATGGGTCAGTGAGGGCATCATGTTCCTGTTATCGGTCAGATCCGGGAGGAGAAAAAATCCGAATGACGAAATTCGAATGACGAATCAATGACCGAATGACAAATGCCTGAATACCAAGCCCTTCGCGATTGGCCATTCCCCTTCCGGGGGTCAGTCGTTGAGCAGGATCGTGGCCCGTTCGTTGTCCTCGGTATCCAGTACGATCAGGCTGACCTCCTGGTTCAGCTTGGTGCTGCCGTAGAGCCGGCGGATGTTGATGCGCTCGCGGGCCAGGGCGTCGGTCAGGCGCAGCAGAATGCCCGGGCGATTCTCGGCATCGAGCGTCACCACGCTGACCTCGCGCACCTGGTATCCATTGCCGCGCAGGGCCTCGGCCGCCCGCAGGTTGCTGTCGGTGATCAGGTGAATTTCACCGGCGTCTTTGTTGTCTGCGACATCACCCACCGACATGGCCTGGATGTTCAGGCCTTTTTCCGAAACGATCTTGGCCACTTTGGCGATGACGCCGACCTTGTTGGGCACGTTGATCACCAGTTCTTTGCCGATCTGTGCTCTGAGCATGGGAAACCTCCTGGCCCCGCGGATTGTGAGGGAAGTGCTGTGCTATCATATCCGCATGAAATATCGCATTCTCGGTAGCACGGGCCTGAAAGTGTCGGTGGTGGGCGTGGGCACCTGGCAGTTCGGCGGGGAATGGGGTCGTACCTACACGCAGGACGAGGCGGACGAGCTGTTCGTGGCCGCCCGCGACTGCGGGATCAACCTGATCGACACGGCTGAGTGCTACGGCGATCACGAGTCGGAGCGCCTGGTGGGCAAGGCCATCGAGCGCGACCGCGATCAGTGGATCGTGGCCACCAAGTTCGGGCACAAGTTCAACAAGCCTTTCGATCGCAGCGAGCCGCGACGCCCGCAGGATTGCGTCCAGCAGTTGGAGGATTCGCTGCGCGCTTTGCGCACCGATCACGTCGATCTGCTGCAGTATCATTCCTGGACGGATGAAACGTTCTTCAACGACGATGTGAATGCCGTCATGCTCAAGCTGCGCGATCAGGGCAAGTTCCTGCACCTGGGCAACAGCGTGGGCCAGGGCGACAACGTCAAGCAGATTGCCGCGTCGAAGGACATGGGCATCGCAGCCATCCAGATCATCTACAACCGTCTCGACCGCAGGCCGGAGGATACAACGTTTCCCGTCTGCATCGAGCAGAACCTGGGCGTGCTGTCGCGTGTGCCGTTGGCCAGCGGGTATCTGTCGGGCAAGTACAAGGTGGGGCACGTCTTCGACAAAAACGAAGTGCGCGGCCACCTGCACGGCCAGCATCGCAGCGACACGGCGCTGAAAGAGGTCGAGAAGATCCAGCGCGAGGAAGTGCCGGCCGGTGTGCCCATGGCGCAATGGGCTTTGGCCTGGTGCCTGCAGCATCCGGCTGTCACCTGCGTCATTCCCGGCTGCAAGAGCGGCCAACAGGTGCGCGACAACGCCGCCGCTGCCGACCTCGATCTGGTCAAAGCTGATCATCCCCAGGCGGTTTGATTCGCCACGAAGGCACGAAGGACACGAAGAAACAGTCCGTTCAAGCCATCCAATCTTTGTGTTCTTCGTGCCTTCGTAGCTCTTTTTGTTTTCAGTTCTGAGAAAGAAATGCAACCGCGGATGAACGCAGATGAACGCGGATTGGACATGAGCATGTTGCATGGCATCCGCGTTGATCTGCGGCTCATCCGCGTTGGTCTGCGTTAAATGTCTTTTCCGAATCCGCGTCATCTGCAAAATCTACGGTTCCAGCCTTCCTTCGTGTGCTTCGTGCCTTCGTGGCGAATCGCTTTTTGCCCGTTGCGCCGCCCTGATGGATCAGTTATAATCCCCGGCCAGAGCGGGAGATTGCCGCTCATTGACCAGGGAGATCACCCCATGTCCACCGTTTGCCGCCTGTTCGTGTTGACACTTTCGCTGCTGACGCTGACTGCCTGCAACACCGCGCCTTACTCGGAAAAAGATCGCGGCCTGCTCGACTTCAGCGCCAAGCTCACCGTGGATCGCTTCAAGCAGGTCGATCCTTCCATGACCGATCGCTTCAACAACGCCCTGGCTTACGCGGTCTTTCCCAATGTGAGCAAGGGCGGGGCCGGCGTCGGCGGCGGTTACGGGCAGGGCGTGCTCTACGAGCGCGGCCAACTGGTCGGGTTCTGCAATCTCTCGCAGACCACCGTCGGCCTGCAGCTCGGCGTGCAGGAGTACCGCGAGGTGATCTTCTTCACCAATCCCAAGGCCCTGGCGGACTTCAAGAACGGCCGCCTGGAACTGGCGGGGCAGGCCTCCGCCGTCGCCACGCGCAAGGGCGCCTCCGGCGACATCGATTACGATCCCGGCGTCATCATCTTCACGCTGCCCCGCGACGGCCTGATGGGCGAAGTGGCAGTGGGCGGCCAGCGCTTCACCTACAAGCCCAGGCCTCAGTGAACGTCTGATTGCCTTTGAGCCACGTCCACGCCTATATTCCTGCATGACGATTGGATCGGCCGGGTTCATGGATCTCGGCTTCGTGTTGGATGTTGCGCCTGCTATCCCTGAAGGAGACGGTACATGACGCGCTTTTTCGTGCCTGGATGTTTGATGATGTCCCTGCTGTTGCTGTCCGCCTGCGCCACCGCGCCGACGTCGAAATCGGATCGGGAGATGCTGGCTGACGAAGTGCAACTGGCGATCAAACGCTTCAAGGAAGTGGATCCTTCGATGGCCGCGCGCTTCGACAGCGCCAAGGCCTATGCCGTATTTCCCAGCGTGGGCAAAGGTGCGATCGGCGTCGGCGGGGCGTTCGGGCGCGGCCAGCTTTTCGAGGGCGGCCGGATCACCGGCTGGTGTGATCTGTCCCAGGGTTCGATCGGCTTCCAGCTCGGCGGGCAGGCTTACAGCGAGGTGATCTTCTTTGAAAGTGACGACTCGCTGCAGCAGTTCAAGGCCGGCAACATGGAGTTCGCCGCCCAGGCTTCGGCCGTGGCGGCCACTGCCGGGGCTTCGTCCGACGCCGCTTACGAGTACGGCGTCCTGGTCTTCACATTGCCCAAGGGCGGCTTGATGTACGAAGCCTCCATCGGCGGCCAGCGCTTCACCTACACGCCGCAGTGAGCAAATGGTCAAAATGAAATGGCCGGCGCGCTGCGAGCGACTGCAGCGCGCCGGCCCGTGTTGATCAGGCTGCCTTGGCGTACGACTTCAAGTCCGCCTCGATTTGGTTCAACAGGTCGATCACGTGATGGGACTGGTCGCTGAGTTCCATCAACGCGCGCTCGGCATCGTGGACTTTTCCGGCGTGCTTGAGTTCGATGATGCGACGGACATTGTTGTGCAGTTGCTCGTGCAACTGTTCCAGTTGGTGCATGTGCGGGTTGTCACTGTACGATTGCATGGCATGGCCGTAGAGCCACTTGCCCAGTTCGCATTCACGATGCGAGGTGGCCTGGGCAGTGGACAAAGCCTGCTTGCCGTCAAGGAAGTCGCGCAGGCGGGTGCGCCACTTGAGGTGGGCCGTGCGGATGGAGGCGAAGTCGGGTTGGGCCCGCTGATCCGCACCATCGCGCTTGACACGGAACTTGCCGACGATCTGCAACAGGTGTTCAGCCTTTTGCGACATCTGCAGCGCCGCCTGGGCGGTTTGCTCGGCGCCATCGCTGGATTGACGCGAGACCAGGCTGATGGTTTCGATATTCTGCGTGATCTGTTCGCTGGCGGCGGACTGTTGCTCCACGGCCGCGGCGATCGACTGGATCATGTTGGCCACATCGCTGGTGCTGGAAACGATCTGTTGCAGGCTCAGGCCGGCTTCAGTGGCGTGTTCGACGCCGGTCTTCACCTGTTCCGTGCCGTGATTCATGCGCTGCACGGCCTGGGTGGTTTCGGTCTGGATCGCTGTGATGGATTCGGAAACCTCGCCGGTGGCCTTCGTGGTGCGGTCGGCCAGCTTGCGCACTTCGTCAGCGACGACGGCGAAACCCTTGCCGTGCTCGCCGGCGCGGGCTGCTTCGATGGCGGCGTTTAGAGCAAGCAGGTTGGTCTGGTCGGCGATGTCGTTGATGACCTCGATGATCTGGCCGATCTGCTCACCGCGCCGGCCCAGAGCCTGCACACTGACCGAGGATGAGCTGACCGCTTCGTTGATGGACTTCATGCCATCGATGGTTTCCTGAACAATTCGTCCGCCTTCGGCCGCGGCGGAGCCGGATTGCTCGGCGTTGCCTGAGGCTTCACTGCTCTTACGGGCCACTTCAGTGACACTGGCGCTGAGCTGCTCGACGGCGCTGGAGATCTGGCCGGCCTGCTGCGATTGCTGCTTGATGGCGGCGGCCATCTGTTCGCCGGAGGCTGCGATCTGCGTGGCAGTGGTGGCTACTTCATGCGCTGAAGCCGACACATCGCCGATCAGTTCCTGCAGCTTCTGTATGAAGCGGTTGATCAACTGAGCCAGTGTGCCGATCTCGTCGTGGGAGTCGATGTCCACGCGCTTGGTCAGGTCGCCCTCACCCTCGGCAATATCGCGCACACGGTGGATGATCAGTTTCATCGGCCGCAGGATCGAGCGCGTGACTAGCCAGGCAAACACGGCCGAGCCCAGCAGGCACAGGCTGGCAATCACGCTCAGGTACAACGTGTTGGCGCTCACCGTCGATCGCGCGTTGGCTTCCTGCTGTCCCAACTGTTCATTGGCCAGCTTGACCACTTCGTCGATCGCAGCGCGATGCTGGTTATACAGCGGCTTGAGTTGCTGCTCGAGGATCTTGGCCGACTCCTCGCGCTGCCCGGCCAACAGGGTGGGCAGGAACTGCTCGTTGCACACTTTGTAGAAGGCGATGGCCGGCTCGTAGGACTTGTTCACCAGCCAATCCTTCATGGGGCCCTCTTCCAATTCGTTGACCCACAACTGGTGTCGCTCCAGGTATTCCTCGTGCAGTTGACCGCAGCGCTTGGCCATGCCTTGCAGCAGCAAGGCGTCCGGCTCGCTCTGCATCTGCAACGTCACCAGGTATGACTCGATGATGTATTCCGGCGGGGGGAGAATGTCGGCCACCAGATCCTTGTTCTGAACGATCTGGCTATAGATCGGGCCGTTGACCTGTACATGCTTCAGCACCACGAACGACACCGTGGCGAAGCAAACAAAGCCTACCGCAAATACACCCAACAGTAATATCAAACGCATGGAAAGTCGAAGGTTGGTCATGGATAAGCGAGCCATCTCAATCTCCTTTATGTGACGTCACAAATGTTGTCCCCTCTGGTCATCAGACTGATGAGCGTAGATGGGTCCGAGAAGACCCCATACATGCCCCCATACGTGTAGGTTAACCTCGGTCAACAACGATTCTGCATTGACTAACGTCATATTAACGATCCTCATATTGCGCTAATTACGGATGAGATGGGTGCCTTGGGCCGCGGCCGCAGGTTTGCAGTTTGTCTTTCCACTCGCTGACGGTTCACGTCCGATTATCCTGGTCGGTCGAGATCGGGCCGGATTATCAGATCTCTTCGCAATCCACCGCTCTTCAAAATCACCTCACCGCGCGGTGACGGATCCGATCGGCCCAGACCCGCCACGCGCGCAGCAAGGCGACACAACAGGAAGGCCAATTTCGCCGAGGCCCCGTAGAGCCGGTAGGCGACGCGCCTGTCAGTCCTCCGTAGCCTTTGGCGAAGGAGGG
>CAYYGM010000160.1:0-8926 GCA_964471555.1 uncultured Phycisphaeraceae bacterium | reverse complement strand
ACGGCCGGCGCGCGGCCGTGGCACCCCGCAAAGTAAACCACCACCTGCATTCACGGCCTCGCCGGCCCCGAGAGGTCGCGCAGCAGTTGCACGAAATCATCGGGCGGACTGAAGTCGATGCCGCCGTTGTTCACCCGGTAAGGCAGCTCCCGATAGACTCCGTTGCGGTACCAATAGACCCGCCCGGTCACCGTGTTGGGCCCTTCCTGCGCCATGCCCCAGGTCAGCACCAGCATGTCGTGCATGCTCAGGGCCACGCCGGCATCCTCGATCGGCAGCACCGCCAGGTAATCGCGCACCGGCACGGCCACGATCGCCCCGTAGCGGCCGATGGCGTTGGGGAACTGCTCCAGACGCAGGGCCATGGCTGAGCTGTAGGGCATACCCTTGAGTGTGAACACCCGCGTGTGCTCGCTGAGATTGATCCACTGGGCGGTGGTGTGCGGCATGGCGGCGATGTTGTCCATGGCCAGGTCGAACAGCCGATCGTGCTCCACCCCCCAGCCGGCCATGGTCTGGCGGTCCACGCTCATCGTTGTGGCAGGAAGGTCCAGGCTCAGCACCGTGTACGTGCCCGGCAGATCAACGCGATAGACCAGCCGCATGTCCGCCGCCCGGGTGTCGAAGGCTTCCTGATCGAACAGCCGCACCGCCAGATGCTTTCTCGCCCAGGCATAGTCGCGGGCCAGGCTGGCGTAGCGCTGCTGCTGGTAAAGCTCCTGTCGAGCCTGCTTGAAGTGCTCAGCCAGCAGGCGCGGCCACTGATCCTGCGGCTCGGCGGCGCAGCGACTGGCGATCCGACTCAAATTGAACTGCGTCTGACCCTGGTTGTCCCTGGGCACCACCCAGCCGTCGTGGATGGCCATCTCGATGCACACGCTGTTGAAGTAGTCGGTCACCGCATCCTTGAAGTCCTGCAACTGCTGCGGCGAATGGAACGCCGCCGCCCAGGCCGGCAACGCCGGCGCAGCGTCGGCACTGCGCTGACAACCGACAGCCGCCAGGCCGTGCAACAGAAGCAGCAATAGCGCCATGGTTCGCATCATGGTCCGGTTGTCGTTATCGGCCGAATGTGGTTGCGCCATGAAGATGACCCGCTCCGTTTAGCCCCGGCCGCCTGGCCTGGTTTCCCCCCGCGTGGCCGCGGAGGTTAAACAAACGAGCGATTGACCCCTGTTTGTTGTATCTTCCGGGGGTGCTCGCACAGGTGCATAGCTTCGTCCTGCAGGGAATTGAACCGGCGGCCTGCGAGGTCGAGGTCGATGTCGCCGATTCCGGACTGCCCAAAACGACCATCGTCGGACTGCCCGATGCGGCGGTGAAAGAGTCGATCGAGCGCGTGCGCTCGGCCATCGTCAACAGCGGCTATCCGTTTCCCATGTCGCGCCTGACGATCAACCTCGCCCCGGCGGATATCAAAAAAGAAGGCCCGCTCTACGATCTGCCGATCGCATTGGGCTTTCTGCTGGCTGCCCAGGTGGTGCAGACACAGAAGCACAAGCGGCTGCTTTTTGCCGGGGAATTAGCATTGGATGGTCGTCTGCGCCCGGTCAACGGCGTGATCAATCTGGCGCTGCTCTGTCAGCGTCTGCAGATGGACGGCGTCGTGGTGCCGATCGACAACGCGGACGAAGCGACGGCGGTCAAGGGCGTCGAGGTGTATCCGGCCGACACGCTGTCGAGCGTGGTGAGCTTCCTCAACGATCAGCACGACATCGAGCCCATGACCAACGTGGATCTGGATGCGGTGTTGGCCGCTTCACTTCCGGGGGTGGATTTCGCGGACGTGCGCGGACAGGAGCAGGTCAAACGGGCGTTGACCGTGGCGGCGGCCGGCTCGCACAACGTGCTGATGATCGGCCCGGCCGGCACCGGCAAGACCATGATGGCCAAGGCACTGCCCGGCATTCTGCCGCCGCTGTCGCGCGAGGAAGCGCTCGAGGTCACACGCATTTATTCAGCCGTCGGCCAGGTGCCGCGCGGCACAGCGTTGCTCACGCATCGGCCCGTGCGCAGTCCGCATCACACCGCCAGCCACGTGGCGGTCATCGGCGGCGGCGCGGTGCCCCGGCCCGGTGAAGTAAGCCTGGCCCATCACGGGGTGCTGTTTCTCGATGAGATGCCCGAGTTTCCGCGCGCGGTGCTGGAAACGCTGCGGCAACCGCTGGAAGACGGCCAGGTCACCATCGCCCGGGCCCACAGTTCCATCTCTCTGCCCGCACGCTTCATGCTGGTCGCAGCCATGAACCCCACGCCCAAGGGCGACACGCCCAGCGACGAAGTGTCGCACCGCCAGATGGAGCGTTACCTCTCGAAAATCTCCGGCCCGCTGATCGATCGCATCGACATCCACGTCGAAGTGCCGCCCGTGCCTTACAGGCAACTGACCGGCAAGCGCGACGGCACGGACTCGGCGACGATCCGTCAGCAGGTGCTCGAAGCCCGCAAGATCCAATCGCAGCGCAACGGCGGGCCTTTGCATCCCAACAGCCGATTGTCCGGCCGCCAGCTCGACAAGCTGGCCGGGCTGGATGAGCCGAGCCAGGTGTTGCTGAAGGAGGCGATGACCACACTGGGCCTCAGCGCCCGGGCCTACGACAAGGTCCGCCGCGTCGCCCGCACCATTGCCGACCTCGAAGCCAGTGAGCCGATCACGCAGGGGCACGTCGCCGAGGCGATCCAATACCGATTACTGGACCGGGTGCTGTAGGGAGGGTTGTTGGTTGTTATGGCTACATGGCGCAGCAACCAACAACCAAAAACCATCAACCAACAACCGCCGGCTCATTTTTTCTCACGCCCCGGTTAACCTGTTGGGCCCTTCAACCGATACGACCGTCAGAGCCAGTCATACTCGGGCGCGGCGGAGGCGGTCGCGTGGAAGATTCAGTTCGATGGTTTTTGTTTCTGGCCATTGCCAGCCTGCTGGGCATGTGGCTCGGGGCGCAGATCGCCCGCCGCACCAGGCATCACGGGCGGGTGGGCATCATTGTGGCGCTGATCCTGCTGGGCTTCTGGGCGTGGATGTTGCGGCATCCGGCCGTGGCGGTGCGGGTGATCCCGGTGAGCATTCTCAGTCGCATCGAAGGCGCGGCCAGTGTGCCGGTGTTCATGTTCATCATCGGCATCGCCTGGGTGCGTGCCTGCGGCGCGAGCCAGAAGCGCCTGGTGGCCTGGGGCATGGTGCTGGGCGTGGTTTATTTTCTGCAGGGCAGCTTGTGGATGCTCGAAAGCACGCCGCAGGTCGGCTTCGCGGATACGTATGACCAGACTTACGTGCGCCAGAGCCAGGAGTATTCCTGCGTGCCGGCCGCCTGCGCCACCGCGTTGCACATGCTGGACATTCCCGCCACGGAACTGGAGATGGCCCAGCTCACCGAAACCCGTCCGGGCACCGGCTCTACCTTGCTGCGGGCGATGGATGGTCTGAACGCCAAGCTCAGCGGCAGCCGCTATCAGGTGACGCTGCTGGAGTTGCCGTTGGATCAGTTGCGCACGATGCCGACGCCGGCCCTGACCGCCTTGCAATTTGAAACCACGCGCTGCCACATGGTCGCCATCACGCGCATCACGCCCTTCGGGGCCTGGGTGGCTGACCCCGTGGACGGCATGGTGTTCTACGGCTGGCAGGATCTGGAGCCCTTGTACCGCGGCCAGGTGCTGGTGGCTGAAGCACGCCGGTGAATCATTCCGCCAGGCCTGGTGGTACACGCTGTCACCCACCTCACCCACCTCACCCACCTCACCCACCTCACCCACCTCACCCACCTCACCCACCACAGCTACCACAGCCTCGACTTACCTCGCGAAACGAAGATCATATTTAAGTTAAATATGATCTTACCCCCGACACACACAGGCACGTGGGGGGCGGTTATTCGCATCTGCTATTACCCCGCCATGCGTGCCCATCCGCGCTTCGCGGGATCGCGCGGCGGCAGGCCCAGCACCCGCCGGCCCTCATCGATGTAGTAGCGATACTCGGCAAGCTTCGTGCCGTTGGGGATGCGGTGATCGAGCCCGAACACGATGCCGCCGCCGTCGCGCATCAGCGGCTGCATTTTGTATGCCAGCTCCGCCCGGATCGCCTCGCGGCCGCGCAGCAGGGCGAACTTGTCGATGCCGCCCTGCATGGCCAGTTTCTTGCCGTATTTCTGACGCACGGCCACGATGTCCATGCCCGCGGCCGGCTCCATCGGATGCACCACGTTGATGCCGCAGTCCAGCAGTTCATCCAGCACGGGATAGATGTTGCCATCGGTGTCGAGGTTGAAAAGCTGCGTCCCTCTTGGGCGGAGCAGATCCCAGGCGGCGCGGTAGTAGGGCTTGAAGGTGGATCGCACCAGGTCGGGGCCGATCAGCGGGCCGTTGCGGCCGGCAAAGTCTTCGTGCACGCCCAACTGGTCGATGCGCACCTGTTTGCTGACTTCGTCCAGCACGCGCAGCGATGTTTCCTGCATGGTGCTGAGAATGTCGCGCACCAGTTCGGGCTGATCGTAATAGGCCATGCAGGCGTTCTCGACACCCATCAACTCGCGCAGCATGTCGAAAGCCCCGGGGATGTCCGCCCGCACGAGCGTGTCCTCAGCCGCGCGGGCCTGGGCCACGGCCGCGGGATCGATGCGCTGCGGATGAAACTCGAACAGCGGCTTGACCTTCTGCCAACTGTCCATGTCCGTCACGGGGTGGTCCATGGGCAGGGCGATGGTGGAGGTGTTCTTGACCCGCATGACGGTGCGGCCGAGGTAGTCGCGCTGAATGATCTGTTCGTCGGTTTCCTCGATGGTCACCGGCGGCGACTGGATGGGGCCGCAGTGGCCGCCGCAGTTGATCTTGCGGACGTAGTCCCAGTCAAAACCGACCATGTCGATCTCATCTTCGCTGGCGCCCTGGGCCCGCCACTCGGCGTCCAGACCCACCAGCGGGCCGAACAACTCGCTGAACATCGGGCGCTGGCAGCCGCGGAAGGTCATCAGGTCCAGGTATTGTTGGCGTGTCCAGCGCATGGTTGTTCCGTAGGTTTGGAAGCAGATCAGCGCGTTTAGCCGCGGAGCTTGCTCCGCGTTGGGCGAGCAAGCTCGCCCGCTAAACGGTCATGATGGTGTTGTGGGGCGGTCATTTTTAGAATGTTTTGATTATTCCGGGGGGGCTAGCAGGTGACGTTTTTACCTTCGCTGCCGAAGATGGCCAGTCGCTGCTGCGTGGTCAGGGTGCCCGCATCGCCCGGGGCGTAGTGGAACTGCAGAGCGCGACGGCGCTGAGCGGACTGGTTCGTCGGCGTGCCGTGCGGCAGCAGTGAATCGAACAGCAACGCACCGCCCGGCTCCAACTGCACCGCCAGCCGGCGATCGCGCACCTGCTGGATGTCGGTGTCACAGATCTGCCAGTCGCGGCGCTTCCAATGCAGGAACGGCTCGTGCTGGCGGCCGGGGATGATCATCATGCAGCCATTCTCCGGCGTCGCGCGATCCAGTGCGATCCACACACCCACCACGCGATTCTCCAACGGCGTATCGAAGTACGCATGATCCTGGTGCCACGGCTTCTCGCGCCCGCCCGGACCTTTCAGCAGGGCCATGCTCTGAAACAGCTTCGGTTCAGTTACACCAAGACGATCGATGACCGAGAGCAGTTTCGGATCACCGCTGATCGCATCGAGTCGTTCGTCCGCGCCGTGGAACTGAAAAACCTTGCGGATGGCTTCTTCGCGCTGGGCATCGGTCAGTTGATCGATGCGATCGCGCACGCTGCGCTCGAACATCAACTGGTAACGGGTCTTGCCGCGGCAGGCGATCAGGTTGCTGAGGCCGGCGCAGGCGCCTGCGATCTGCGTGTCGCTCAAAAGATGATGCACGACCAGGTAGCCATCGCGGCGGTACTGTTCGACCTGTTCGGGGCCGATGTCATCCAGGTTGCTTACGCCGTCGGCCAACGCTTCGTAGTCATAAAGATGCGGGTCGTGCGGCTCGGAGCCGGGATCGAAAACCACCTGCACGGCGGAAGAGGATTCGCGGACGTTATCACTCATGACGGAAGCTCCCAGAAAAGGGTGCGGCAATCCAAGATAGATTCATGCGATCATCATCGCCATGTTGTGGGCTGTTTTCCATTGATTCCTCATGGAATAATTTGCACTTATCCGATATCATGCCCCCATGCCGATTCGCTGGGACAAGGTGGCGGTCCGCATCAACAAGCTGGGCAGGCACTTCTGCGAACCGGGTTGGCACATCGCGGCGGACTGGGCGCAGCACCACAGCGACTTCGATCTATGGATGGTCTTCAAAGGTCGCGGCCGGGCGACGGTGGGCGAGCGAAATCTGACTTTGCGCCCGGGCGTCTGCCTGTGGACCCGGCCCGGCCAGCGCTACACCGCCCAGCAGGATGACAAGGATCGCCTCGGTGTCAACGCGATCCATTTCGAGTTGATGCACGCATCCGGCAAACGGTGCAACGATGAGCGCACGTTCAAAGCTGCGCGCATCGGGGCTCTTCCGCCGGAGGTGTTCGAGCTGGCGGATGTGAACTTCGCCGATGCGGTGATGCGGCACGTGGTGGAGTTGGTCAATCAACAGGGCGATGCCCAGCGCCGAACCGACTCCGCGGCTGCGCTGCTGCTCAAGGGTTTGTTGATGGATATCGACGAGCAAACTTCGCGTCCCATTGGTGCGGCGCCGGGCGGGACGGATCTGCATCATCGCCAGATGGTGATGGCGGCCGCGGCCCGCATTACGCAAAGTCCCGGTGAAGCGCCGCGTATCGAGCAACTGGCGCATCAGGCGGGTTACAGCCCCGCCCATTTCACCCGTGTTTTTCGCCAGCACATGGGCATGACGCCACAGGCTTTTCTGGTGCGGGCCCGCATCGATCGCGCTTGCCAATTGTTAACCGAGTCCAGCCTGCCTATCGGGCGCATCGCCGACCTGCTGGGCTATCGTGATCCATACTTTTTCTCTCGGCAATTCAAGCAGAAGATGGGGCGCAGTCCGCGGCAACATCGCCGCCCGGATGCTGCTTTTTGACGCTTCCTGATCAACCACTACAATCACCATTTCGTTTCCCCCTGGAAACGCTGTTGGAGCGCGTCGGCGCCAGCCTTCGCCAACTCCCCAGTGACACAACCTGTTTTCCCTAAGGATTCGCTGCCATGGCCAGTAAGTCGAAGCGTTCTAAATCCGCCCCTTCCAACAAAATGGTCTATTACTTCGGCAAGACCCGCACCGACGGCGACAGCTCGCAAAAGCAGTTGCTCGGCGGCAAGGGCGCTAACCTCGCCGAGATGACCAGCATCGGGCTGCCCGTGCCTCCGGGCTTCACCATCACCACCGAGTGCTGCGACAAGTACTACAAGCAGGGCAAGAAGCTGCCCGCCGGCCTGATGGACCAGGTGCACGATGCCGTGGCGGTGCTGCAGAAGGAAACCGGCAAGCAGTTCGGCTCGACCAGCAACCCGCTGCTGATGAGCGTTCGCTCCGGCGCGGCGGTGTCCATGCCCGGCATGATGAACACCATCCTCAACCTCGGCCTCAACGATGAGGCGGTCGTCGGTGTCATCAACCAGACCAGCAACGAACGCTTCGCTTACGACGCTTATCGCCGCCTGATCAACATGTACGGCGACGTGGTCATGGAAGTCGATCACGAACACTTCGAAGCTGCCTTCGACAAGATCAAGAAGAAGTACAAGGTCAAACTCGACACCGAAGTGCCCGCCGAAGGCCTCAAGGAATTGTGCGAGGCTTACAAGGTCGTTTACAAGAAGCACACCGGCCAGGAATTCCCGCAGGATCCTTACAAGCAGCTCACCCTCGCCGTCGAAGCGGTGTTCAAGAGCTGGATGGCCCCCCGCGCCATCAAGTACCGCCAGGTCGAAGAGATCACCGGCCTGCTGGGCACGGCGGTCAACGTCCAGACCATGGTCTTCGGCAACATGGGTGATGACTGCGGCACGGGCGTGGGCTTCACCCGCAACCCCTCGACCGGCGAAAACAAGTTCTACGGCGAGTTCCTCATCAACGCCCAGGGCGAAGACGTCGTGGCCGGCATCCGCACCCCCATGCACGTTGACGAGATGGGCAAGTGGAAGACCAAGGGCCACCCCACCCTCGGCAAGAAGGTTTATCAGCAGTTGCTCGGCGTCAAGAAGAAGCTCGAGAATCACTACCGCGAGATGCAGGACATCGAGTTCACCATCGAGCAGGGCACCTTCTACATGCTGCAGACGCGCACCGGCAAGCGCACCGCCGCCGCCGCGCTGAAGATCGCTGTTGATCTGGTCAAGGAAAAACTGATCAACGACAAGACCGCGCTCAAGCGGCTCAAGCCGACCGATCTGAACCAGTTGCTGCTGCCCTCGTTCTCACCCAAGGCCAAGCGCGACGTGCTGTGCACCGGCCTGCCCGCTTCGCCCGGCGCTTCGGTCGGCAAGCTGGCGTTCACCGCCGATGAAGCCGTGGCCCGGGCCAGGGACGGCGAGAAGGTTCTGCTGGTCCGCAAGGAAACCAGCCCCGAGGACGTCGAAGGCATGCACATGGCTGTCGGCATCCTGACTTCCACCGGCGGCATGACCAGCCACGCGGCGGTCGTGGCCCGCGGTTGGGGCAAATGCTGCGTCGCCGGCGCCGGCGCTATCTCGATCAACGAGAAGACGGGCACCATCGAGGTCAAGGGCCGCAGGTTCGGCCGCAATGACACGCTCTCGATCGACGGCACCACCGGCGAAGTGATGGCCGGGGCGGTCGAAACCCAGGCCCCCGAGATGTCCGGCAACTTCGCCACCATCATGAAGTGGGCGGACAAGTATCGCACCCTCAAGGTCCGCACCAATGCCGACACCCCCAAGGACGCCCAGCGTGCCCGCGAATTCGGCGCCCAGGGCATCGGCCTGTGCCGGACCGAGCACATGTTCTTCGAGGAGGATCGGCTG
>CAYYGM010000159.1:0-8943 GCA_964471555.1 uncultured Phycisphaeraceae bacterium | reverse complement strand
GGACGGCCTGCCGGTGACCCCGAAACAGGTTGTCCACCACCACGACCTGGTGGCCGCTGCTGAGCAATCGCTTGGCTGCATGAGAACCGATAGAACCCGCACCACCAGTGACTAAGACGCGCATAAGCAACAGATTAGCGGGTGTCGGGTGCTGTGTAAATGCAGCGCGTCAGTGCAGGTATTTGACCAGCAAAAGTCCGCCTGGGTGCCACACCCGCGTGCGGGTGTGGCTGTTTATCCGCACGCCCGACGCGCTACCGTAGCACCCGACAAAGGGCACGCGTCAGTGCAGGTATTTGATCAGCAGGAACCCGCCGACCAGCAGCACGGCAAAGGCCAGACACAGCCAGTTGAAATACTTCTCGATGAAAGGGGTAGCTTGGGGTCCGATCCACCAGCACAACCCGGCAACCAGAAAAAACCGCGCCCCGCGCCCCACGATCGACACCAGCACGAACGGCAGCAGCGGCTGAGCGAACACACCGCCGGCAATGGTGAACACCTTGTAAGGAATCGGCGTGAACGCAGCAAAGAACAGCACCCAGACGCCCCACTGATCGTACCAGTGCTGCACCAGGTCGAACTTCTCCGGGCTGAACCCCGGCACGTACTGGAACAGGAACGTGTGGCAGGCTTCCCAGGCGAAGTAGCCGATGACGTAACCCAGCAGCGCCCCCAGCACGCTGGCCACCGTGCACAGCCCGGCAAACCACCACGCCTTGCTGCGCTTGCCCAGGCACAGCGGCGCCAGCAGCACGTCCGGCGGCACGGGGAAGAAGCTGGACTCGGCGAAGCTGAGCAGGAACAGGGCCCAGTTGGCGTGCGGCGAATGGGCCAGGCCGACGGTCCAGTCATACAGACGCCGGTGCAGAGCCCAGCGGGGAACCGCGGCGGCGGCAGTGTTGGCGGACGTCGTTTCGTTCATTGCCTTGATCTATCGGCTAAGCCGGTATGGGCTGCTTAAGTGCCTGTTTGGGGGTTGCCAAATCGCTGTAGCACGTTATTGTGTGGTGGTCAGAAACGTGTGAGAAGCCACTAGCCATGAGCCATGAGCCACGAGGGTTGAGTCTGGAGCGTTGTCCCTGATGGCTCGTGGCTAGTCGCTCATGGCTTCTCACACGTTTTCTCATCGAATGGGTTTCGTGTCCATCTCACCGATTGATTCGACAAGAGGATACCGCAACATGACCAACGGTTCCGGTTCAGGCGGCAAGGAAGCGTGGAGCACACGCATCGGCGTCATCCTGGCGGTCATGGGCAGTGCGGTGGGGTTAGGGAACTTCCTGCGCTTCCCCGGTAAAGCTGCCCAGTACGAGGGCGGCGCTTTCATGGTGCCCTACTTCATCGCCCTGCTGATCCTGGGCATTCCCCTGGCCTGGGCTGAATGGGGCATGGGACGCTACGGCGGCGCCCGCGGACACAACTGCACCCCCGGCATCTACCGCAGCATCTGGCGAAATCCACTTTCGCCCTACTTCGGCGTCCTGGGCATGATCGTGCCCGTGTGCATCTACATGTACTACGTCTTCATCGAAGCCTGGTGCCTGGCTTACGCCTGGTTCATGGCCACCGGCAAGCTGGCACTCGGCACAGACCGGCAAGCCTACATTGATTTCTTCGGTAACTTCGTGGGCGCCGGTTCGGATGGGTTTCTCGCCGGCGGCTCCAGCATCAGCCCGGCGGTGATCGCACTGGGCCTGTGCTTCCTGCTCAACTTCACGCTCATCTATCGCGGCCTGAGCAAGGGCATTGAACGCTTCTGCCTCGTGGCCATGCCCTTGCTGGTGGTCTGCGCCCTGATCGTGCTGGTGCGCGTGCTGACCCTGGGCACACCCAACCCGGCGCTGCCTGATCAGAACGTGCTCAACGGCCTGGGTTACATGTGGAACCCCCACACCGAGGATGGCTCGTTCTGGCAGAGCCTGGGCAACAGTCAGATGTGGCTCGAGGCCACCGGCCAGATCTTCTTTTCCCTTTCGGTCGGCTTCGGCATCATCATCACCTATGCCAGCTACCTGAAACGTGACGACGACGTGGCCCTCAGCGCCCTGACCAGCAATGCCGGCAACGAGTTCTGCGAGGTGGCCCTGGGCGGCATGATCACCATTCCCGCGGCCTTCGTGTTCCTGGGCGTGGCGGGCGTGGCGGGACAGGGCACGTTCGACCTCGGCTTCAAGGTGCTGCCGCAGGTCTTCCAGGTCATGCCCCTGGGCCAGGTGGTGGGCACCATCTTCTTCTTCCTGCTGTTCCTGGCAGCGGTGACCAGTTCGCTGTCCATGCTTCAGCCGGCCATCGCCCTGATGGAGGAAGGCGTGGGCATGGGCAGACACGCCTCGGTGGCCATCCTCGGCTTCATCACCCTCATGGGCAGCCTGTTCGTGGCCTACTTCTCCAAGGACATCATGGCCCTGGACACCATGGACTTCTGGGTGGGCACCTTCTGCATCTTCGTCCTGGCCGGCTTCCAGACGATCCTGTTCGCCTGGGTGCTGGGCATCGACAAGGGCATGGAGGAAATCAACCGCGGGGCCAGCATCCGCATCCCGCGCCTGGTCGGCTACATGCTCAAGTATGTTTCTCCCACCTACCTGATCATCATCTTCATCTTCTGGATCAAGCAGCAGTACACCGCGGAGAAAGGCAACTACTTCCTCACGCTGCGTGACAATCACGTGGCCCAGTTGACGGTGGGCTTCATCCTGCTGGTGGGGCTGCTGTTCCTGATGCTGATCCACGAGTCGGTGCGCAAATGGCAGAAAGCGGAGCGGGAGAATCAGGAGGCCCGATCATGACTCCAGGTGGATGGATCATCATGTTACTGTCGGTGGGCTTCGTCACGCTGCTGCTGTGCTGGTGCATCTACAAAGTGCTGACCACGCCCGGCAGCGAAGAGCACATGCACTCCCAGGCTGACATCGAAACCCCGGACGTCGAAAAGCAGTAGCCCCCCGGAAGCGGACAATCGACCGTGCGCCGCGACAAGACGCCGCGACATGCCGCGCCCGCCGCTTGCGGCTTCGCGCAACCGCCCGACAACTGATCATTGCCGCATCTGGTAAAGTCGACCGTTTCGCCAATCCGCAAGCGGCCGCTCACCTGCGCACCATCATCGGATAACCCAGCCGCCGCGTGACCTGTTGCTGCAACTGGCGCAGCAGCAGCTTGGTCCTGGCATCATCACGCTGGGCGACGATGGGCCCGGTCACGTCGGCGACGCCGATGGCGTCACGGTAGCCCTCCGAAGCATCGGACAGCCGCAGGTTGGCCTGCCACAGGTCGCCGCGATAGGTTGCGTCACCTTCTTCACTGCGCGGGTTGACGAAGCCGGCCCCGCCGTAAACCGCGACCATGGGCGGATCGCTGGGCGGGAAAACCATGTAGCGGATGGTGGCGTTGGTGGCGGTCTTGTCCAGCGGCGTGCGCCCGGTCCTGGGACGCCAGAACACGCGAATCGTGGCCGCCCGCCGCGGTGAATCGGCCGGGCCCTCGATCAGCACGATGGTCAGATTGTGGTGATCGTCGTAGCTGTAGCAGGCAGTCTTGAAGTGGGCGGTCTGCGCTTCGCCTTTCTGCGGCTGAACGGTCAGCGAACTGTCACCCAGCGGCAGCCCCACCTGGCAACCAGCCAGTCCCGTCAACAGCAGCAGCAACGTCAGCACCCGCTTCACGCGCTGGGCTCTCCCTCGGTCATGTAGGCCTCGCTGCCATTGCGGGTGCGCGACCGATCCGTGCGGGCGACCTTCAGGCTCTCAGCCAGGTTCAGGCACGTCAGCGCATCGCGCTCGATGATGCTGCGAATCTGCTGCCGCGGCACCGTGGGCAGTTGCGTGCCCCGCGCCAGTGAAGCGGCCGAGTACAGCGTGACCATCGCCTGGTGCGGCGTGTTGAAGGGGAAACCGCTGCCCAGCAGCAGCCGATCGGTGGCGTGCAACTGATAAGCCCGGACCAGCGCGTCGTACAACCCCCACGGCCGGGCCAACTGGTCTGCCAGATTCGCATACACCCGCTCATGTTTCATCATCAGCGTCAGACACTGGGACACAAACGGATACGCGCAGGAAGCGAACACCAGCGTCAACTTGTCGAACTGCCGCAGCACCTCATCGAACAACACCGGCTGGGCAAACTCCAGCTTGGCCTGCGGCGTCATGCCGCCGCGCGTGTCGATGAAGATGGGCACGCCCTTGGCCGCGCACATCTCGTACAACTCCATGGCCTTGGTGTCGCACGGATGATAGCCCTGGGCCGCCGGGTTGATCGTCGCGCCGACCAGCCCCAGGTCCAGCGCGGTGCGCAACTGCCGCTGCGCCTTGCCCGCGGCCGGGTCGATCCCCGCAAAGCCCAGCAGACGCTCGCCGTGGTCTTTCACATAATCCGCCACCACATGGTCGGGCACATGGGCTTTGAGTCGATCGATGCGCAGCCCGTGCACAATGGCCGCATCGACCGCATCCATCGCCTTGCGGTGCGACTGCAAGGAAGCGTCCGGCCGATCCCACGGCTCGGGCCGACGGCGCGATACCTCCAGCATCACCGCGCCCAATTGCTCGGCCGACTGCCAGACCCGTGTGTGCACGTCAACGATCATGGCTTCATCCGCCCGCGGCGGCTTCATAATCCGCAGCGCTCAGCAGCGTCTCAATCTGCCCCGCGTCCGCCGGCTCGATCTTCAGAATCCATCCCTTGCCGTAACAGTCCTCGTTGATGATCGAGGGATTGTCCAGCACTTCCTGGTTGACCTCGACCAGCTTGCCGTCGATGCCGCTGTACAACTCGCTGGTGGCTTTGACCGATTCGATCTCGCCGAACGGCTCACCCTTTTTCACTTCACTGCCGGGGGCCGGCGTGACGTCGAGGAACGTGATGTCGGTCAGTTCATCGACCGCGTGTTGGCTGATACCGACCAGCACGACGCCGCCTTCGGGCTTGTGCCATTCGTGACTTTCCAGATACCGTCGATCATCGGGCGTGGATGCAGACAAGGCGTACCTCCCTGGGTTGAATCAGGCCCTGATGATACGCCGATCGGGGGGTGGACTCAAAACAATGGCAGATGGCAGATGTGAGATGGCAGATGGATCAGATCATTTCCCATCTGCCATTTGCCATCTGCCATTTGCCATTCCCTACACCCGCGTCAGCTTCGTGATCCGCCCCCCGATGATCCACTCCACGATGTAGATATTCCCGGCCGCGTCGAAGCACCCGCCGTGGGGACTGTTGAAGCTGCCGTCGGGAATGGTGGCCGGCGCGAAGTTGGGCCAGCCCAGGCTGCGGGCCCGCGCCAGATCCATCCCCAGCGTCACGATCGGCTGATCCTCGGCGTCATACACCTGCACCGCCGCAAACAAGTCCGGCACCAGCAGCTCGCCCGCCGGCCCCTGATCGAAGCAGCACGGATGCGCCTGGTGGAAGCTCTTGATGAAGTTCCATTTCAGGTCGTACACCTGCACCTTGCTGTTGCTGCGATCGGTGATGTACACCACCTGCTGATTGTCGCCCGTCGCCTGCGGCCGCGTCGCTATCCACACCGCATGCGGACATTTGAATAATCCCGCAGCCGGATTCCGGGGGTTGCCCGCGAACGAATCGATGTATTTGCCGTCCTTTTCGTAGCGGCTGACATGGTGCGACCCGTAACCATCCGCGACATAAATCGTGCCGTCGTCCGCCTGGGCCGCCCAGGTGGGCACGTACCTGGCGTCCTTGTCCTTGTACACCGCCCCGCTCGGCCGCGCCAGCGACAGCACCGTTTCGCCCTCCAGCGTGACCTTGACCACCTCGGCCGTGTTCTGATCGGTCAGCCAGAGAAATTCCCGATCGCCCTCGCGGTGCAGCGTCAGCCCGTGCGCCCCTTCAAATCGCGTCGAAGGAAATTCCTTCCACGTCCCGGCAAACGAGCCGTCGGGATTGAAAATCAGCACGCCGTATTCCGACTGGTTGAACACGAACACGCGACCATCGCGCACCGCGCACACCCCGTGCGTGCGGCCGTTGCTTTCGCCATTGCTCTGACGAAACGTCACCTGCGCTGGAATCTGCGCCCAACGGCTGTTCCACTGATAGCGATACGAGCCGATGCCGACAATCTGCGGTTCATTCATAATGATGGGCTACTTGAAAGTGGTTGTAATATATGCGTCTATCTAACTTTGCGCGTTTCAAGCCTTTGACAGTTACACCTGCAAACGACAGAATACTTCGCTCCTCGACAGAGATAACAGCATCTTAGAACAATTTCAAATCGGAGTCAGAAAACCATGGCCCTCAACATCCGCCCCGCCCAAGATTGTGCCCTCGACCTGCTCGCCCTCGGCGAATGCATGGTGCGCATCAGCCCCGAAGGTCACGGCCGCATCGAGTTTGCCAAGAAAATGGACATCTACGTCGGCGGCGGTGAGTTCAACGTCGCCTACGCCCTCTCACGCCTCGGCCTACGCACCGGCTGGGTCGGCGGCCTCGTTGACAACCCCATCAGCCGCATCATCGAGAACCACGCCCGGGCTGTCGGCATGGACATCTCCCACTGCCCCAAAGTCCCCTACGACGGCGTCGGCCGCGAAGCTCGCATCGGACTCAACTGGACCGAGGTCGGCGTCGGCCCCCGCTCCGCCGTCACCCTCTACGACCGCGGCCACTCCGCCACAAGCAAAATGAAACCCGGCGATGTGGACTGGAAAAAACTCTTCGCTGACAAGGGCGTCCGCTGGCTGCACACCGGCGGCATCTTCACCTGCCTCAGCCCCTCCACCCGCCAGGTCGCCGCCGAAGCCCTCAAGGCCGCACACGACGCCGGCACCATCGTCTCCTACGACCTCAACTTCCGCTCCAAACTCTGGTCCTCCCAGGAAGCCATCGCCACCACCAAACCCCTCGTCCAGTACATCGACTGCCTCATCGGCAACGAAGAGGACTTCCAGAAAGTGCTCGGCTACGAAGTCGAAGGCGCTGACGAAAACCTCAAGGAACTGCCCATCGAGTCCTACAAGAAAATGGTCCGCCGCGTCGCCAAGGACTATCCCAACCTCAAGGTCATCGGCACCACCCTGCGCGAAGTGATCAGCGCCACTGAAAACAACTGGTCCGCCATTCTCTACTGGGCCGAAACCGACGAATTCTTCCACGGCCCAACCTTCGAGCGTCTCACCCTCGAAGACCGCGTCGGCGGCGGCGACGGCTTCGCCTCCGGCTTCACCTTCGCCTTCCTCTCCGGCAAAACCCCCCAGGAAGCCGTCAACATCGGCACCGCCCACGGCGCCATGCTCCAAACCACCCGCGGCGATACCAGCGAAATCACGCTCAAGGAACTGATGCACGTTGCCGGCGGCGGTGGTGCCCGCATCGTCAGATAGCTAATTCAGCCTCTGACATCAGTAATCCGCAGCTCGTGCTGCGCAGCGGAGCATTGCTTCGCAGAGCAGGATCAGACATCCGCAAGTCTCCCTTGTGTAACCCGCAACGTGCGCAGAGCGGGCCGGTCCGTGTCGAGCCGGTCCGGACTGCACTGGTAACGCAATGCCTGAGGGGAAAGGCCGAAGCGGAATTGTGCGGCACGGCAAACATAGAGGCATCGTATTGGAGTCTGGCAGCGAGACATGCGTCGAGTAACTATCATGGTTGCCAATCGGCGCATACTGGCTCTTCTGGCCTTGTCCCGGAGGGAACGATGCCATTGTTCGAGATGACTCCAGAGCGATTGACACGAATCGAACAAACCAGCTTGGCCGACCACGATTTGCACGAACGGCAAGACCTGCAAAGATTGCTGCGTAATCACATTGAAGAAGTGTTGCCGGGCCATCTGCTGATCGCAGAAGAGTTCAGCAATTGGACAGAAGGGCATCGCCGTATTGACCTGCTGGCTGTTGACACAGACGCCAATCTGGTTGTCATTGAACTGAAACGAAATGACACCGGCGCCCACATGGAGCTACAGGCGATTCGCTATGCCGCCATGGTGAGCCGAATGCGCTTTGAAGAGGCAGTGGCTGCACGGGCACAATTCAGAAAGCAGTCTATTGAGCAAGCCGAGAACGACCTTCTCAATCACCTTGAGTGGGATGAGCCATCCGAGAGTGACTTCGCAGCAAGAGTTCGTATCGTGCTCATTGCCGCGGACTTCAGTTCTGAATTAGCCACCAGTGTTCTCTGGCTGAATGATCAGGGAGCACTGGATATTTCCTGTGTTCGCTTGCGTCCACATCAACTTGATGGACGCATTCTTCTCGATATTCAGACACTCATTCCCCTGCCGGAAGCAAGCAATTACATCATTCGCACACAACGTAAATCGCAGGCTGAGCAGGCTGAAAAAGACAACCGCCAATGGACCGGATACTGGTTCGTGAATACTGGTGACAGCGGGGACAATGATAGAGCATGGGAAGATCAACGCCGCTATGGCTACATGGCAGCCGGCAACGGCGAGCCATGGCGCAGGCAGATTCAAAAACTCGAAGTCGGCCAGCATGTTCTGGCGTACCTGAGTAAACACGGGTATGTCGGTGTTGGCCAAGTCATCGAAGCCGCCGTGCGCATGGATCAATTTATCCCAGATGGCCAAGAGCTTCCCCTGACCAAGCTCGAGATGGTCAAGCCACCCCATCGTAAAAACGCCGAGTTGATGGACTGGTGCGCACGGATTCAATGGGTCGCCACCAAGTCTCGTGACGAGGCGGTCAAGGCCACACCATTGCCCAACACCGCTGGAAAACTCAGGCAACCCGAATTGGTCAAAGAGGTGCTTGCAGCCTTTGACCTACAATTCAGGGACGCAAATGAGGATTAGCAACTGTAACGCTTGCAGAGCAGTTGAGTGAGCTGGCGCGCACAAACAGATGAGCGTTTGTCGTTTTTTTGTATGTCGCGCGAATAAGAAAGATTCGCCACGAAGGCACGAAGGATACGAAGCAGGTCACGAAGGTCACTCGCTCCATTTAGCCC
>CAYYGM010000158.1:0-8981 GCA_964471555.1 uncultured Phycisphaeraceae bacterium | reverse complement strand
GCGGAACAGCGGTGCTGTTTTCCACGCTCATCATGCTCGCGGTGCCCGCCATCGTCGCCGGTGTGGACCCCCGGAAACTGGCCGTGCTCAACCCGCCCCCGACGCGGCGCGAAGGGGAGCCGACCGGCGACATTTCGCCCATCGTGCTGGCAACCTGTCACATGCTGGGCATCGAGCAGGTCTATCGCATCGGCGGCGCTCAAGCGGTCGCGGCTGCGGCTTACGGCACGAAATCCGTCCAACCTGTGGACATGATCACCGGGCCCGGCAACGTCTTCGTGCAACTGGCCAAGAGCTGCGTGGCCGGCGTCTGCGGCATCGACGGCGGATCCTACGGTCCCAGTGAAATCGTCACCCTGGCCGACGACAGCGCGGACATTCCTTGTGTTGCCTCAGACCTGATTGCCCAGGCGGAGCACGACCCGGGCAAGTGCTACCTGGTCGCCTGGCAGCGCGCGGTGATCGACCGCATCTTTGCTGAGGTGGCCAGACAGATCCCGCAACGCAACCGCCGCGCCGCGATCGAGAAGGCACTGCAGAACGAATCATGCGCCGTGCTGGTGGCCGACCAGCAGCAGGGCATCGAACTGGTCAACACCATTGCCGCCGAGCACGTGAACCTGGCGGTCGCCGACCCCCGGAAGGTTTTGCAGCAGGTGCGGCACGGCGGTGAAATCTTCCTCGGCGCTGCGACCCCCGTGGCCAGCGGCGACTACTACGCCGGCCCCTCGCACTGCCTGCCCACCGGCTCGGCCGCCCGCTTCGCCAGCGGTGTCAGCGTTTACACGTTTCTGCGCCGCGGCGGCACCGTAGGCTATCCCGACGGCATGCCCGCCGCCGCCATCCGCCACATTGCCGCCATGGCTGAAGCTGAGGGTTTGGACGGCCACGCCCATTCTGTCCGTGTCCGGGATTAGCCGCTTGCGGCTTCGCGCAACCGGCCGATCACGGATACCGTCCTGATTTCCTCAGCAACCGCACGTACGGTGAATTCGGGCTGTGCCCCGGATGCAGCGGCCAACCATCGTATTTCGTCACGAATGGCCAACACTGTGCGGGCAGGCGCATCTTCCGTGGATTATCCTCGATGTAACGCATGGTGCGGCCGATGTCGTCGGGGTGATCGAGAAAGACCTTCCAGCCGGGGCCGCCCCAGACGGGGTGGTCAACTGGTCGCAGTTTAGTTTCGCGAAGCCGCAAGCGGCTGAAGTCCTGGAAATGGGCGCTCATCTGTTCGGCGGTGTGCTTGTGCTTGCGAATCAGCAGGTGCATGTGATCGGGCATGATGGCGCAGGCGTAGCAGGTGTATTTCTGTTCCACGATCACTTCAGCGAAGGCGCTCGCGATGCCGGACACCGCCTGATGATCGAACATCAGCAGTTCGTGGCGCAGCCAGCTTTGGGCGGACTTGTAGAACTCGCGGATGTCAGCCGACGCAGGCTGAACTTTTTTGCGGCCGAGGTGCAGTTGCCCCAGTTCCGACAGGATGTCGTTCCTGATCGCATGGGACGAACTGCCGCGCGGATCGTTGGGCAGCCACCAGCCATACGCGGTCCAGATCAGGTGATGGGCAATGACGATCGGACTTGACATGTTCCCCCTTCAGCCGCTTGCGCCTTCGCGCAACGGTTCGATGAACCAGGGTGATCCGTTCACTCCTTAAACCACCTGCGGTTGCGCGAAGCCGCAAGCGGCGAAAACGGAATTACCGCTTGTACCGATTGATCGTCTCGACCACCTTCTGATGCACGTCCAGCGGGTTGGCGAGCATGGTCCAGGCGCACTCGATGAAGGCGGTGCCGGCTGTGGCGAAGGTGATGGTGCCCAGGCCGCAGAAGCGCTCGCGGATGCTGAACAGCAGGTTGGTGTGCTGGATCTTCTGCAGCGGTGTTTCGAAGATGCTGATCCGCAGCACGCCCTGCACGCGCACCACCCGCCTATCGGTCAGCACGTACACGCGGCTGAGCCATTCCATGAACTGCCAGAACAGCCGGCCCACAATCACAACAATCCCCAGCAGAATGATCTGCGACTCGCTCAATCCCAGCGGATAGATCCGATGGGCGGTGACCAGGGCCGCGGTCAGCAGCACCAGCGCCACCAGCGTGGGCAGGCAACTGAGCACGATGAACAGCGGGCTTGGTTTGAGCAGCAGCACGATGATCTCGCCGCTCTGAAGCAACTGGGCGGGAATGAGGATATTGGCCTGCTCCAGCGGGGCGGCTTCCTGGCCGGGCGTTTCGGAGTTGATCCGAAGGTTGGGCGATTTACGCTCGGGCACCGACCACCTCCGGACGCAGTGTGCAGATGTCGGGCAGGTTACGGTAGTAGTCGTCGTAGTCCAGGCCGTAGCCGACCACGAAGTGATCGGGGATATCGAAGGCCACGTAATCCACCGGCGTCGCCATGGCGGAGGGAATCTGTTTGCGCAGCAGCACACAGGTGCGCAGGTCCGAAGGGCCGCGCTGGCGCAGGGTCTCGACCACCGTGCGCAGCGTGCCGCCGGAGTCGAGGATGTCGTCAACCACCAGCACGTGATGGCCGGTCAGATCCTGGGGCACCTTGTCCAGGGCGGCCTCGACCGCAGCCCCGCGGCTGGTGGTGGCGGTGCCGGGGTAGCTGGTGACACTCATGACCCGGATGCGCATTTTCAGGGGGATGCGGCGGATCAGGTCGCTGACGAAGATGATGCTGCCGGTCAGGATGGGCACCAGGGTCAGGTCAGCCGCCCCGTGCAGGTCCGCCACGATCTGCCGCGACATCTGGTCCAGGCGTTCGGCGATGGCTGCCCGGTCAATCAGCACGCTTTGGATATCCGCCTGCATGGCGATAGTGTAACGCGCCGCACCTTGACGCGGCTTTGGGTGCCACACCCGCGTGCGGGTGTGCAAAGGTGATTGGCACGGCCGACACGGGACCGTGGCACCCGACCACGGAATCACGACTGCGCCTTACCGCGGCTTGCAGCAGGGCGGGGCGGGACATAAACTATCCGCCCTTAACCGTCGCCCCCCCCGGAATTGTGGCAAGCCGTGATGTACGAGCAAGCCCATTCGCAACCCAGTGGCGGGGCTGCCTAACCCAGGACGGAGCAATCGCATGGCTGAGTTCACCAACTTCTCCGAACAGCAGAATACTGCCGCCAAGGGCTTCCGCATCGCCCGCAAGTCCTCCACCGGCATGTACTACGTTGACTACAAGCAGGCTGATGATCTTCGCCGCTTCATGACCCCCAACGGCAAGATCCAGAGCCGCAAGCGCACGGGCCTCAGCGCCATCGAGCAGCGCATGGTCTCCCAAGCCATCAAGCGTGCCCGCTACATGTCGCTGCTGCCGTACACCAGCGCCACGCTGTAGGGCGTTTCACCCACATCCAGGCTTCGCAGGCGTACAACGGAATCGCAGCCGATCCGCTGCTACTGGTTGTCGCATATCTGTGACTCATTTGATCTTGTGGCCGCCTGTCACCGGATTACAATACAGGCACTATGAACAACACCATCCGGGTCTTTCGGCGGGCTCTACTTCTGGGCATCCTGAGCGTCATGTGTGCGACGGCCGATGCCGATCCGTTTGTCAATCTGGATTTTGAGGGAGATGCATCGCAACCGGGATATGTGCCTTTCCCCAATGATCCTCTGTTCTTTGAGGACTTTTTGGACTGGGCGCAGCAGGCAAATCCGGTTGATCCGTCGTATGGGCAGCTCTACCTCACGTATTTTTCTAATCAGGGTTCTTTTCCTCTGCTATGGAACGTACCTGGGCAACCCACGGCCGACAATCCGCTTCCCGGCTGGACAGCGATCAGCGTGACGCACGGTGGTGTGCCTGGACCTTCACACATTTTTCTTAATGACTATTGGCTCGCTCCAACAGCGTGCCTTGTGGTTGTGCAGGATCCATTCAAACCAAGCTATCCGATGCCCGATCCCATTTCTGGTCGCAATTCACTATGGATGTGGTCCGGCGGTGGGGTGCCATCTCAAGGCCCTCTGCCTCCCGGTGACGGACCGCCGTACTACCTGGTGAACAATGGACTGGTCAGCATCGCGCAAACAGGTGACGTTCCCGCCGCGGCGCAATCGCTCCGGTTTAGATTTCAGACCGTCGTTGGGGGCGGTTACGGAGATGAGCCCGCAGTCCTTCACGTCTCACTCGGGGGAATATCCATTCCGCTGTATGAACTTGAACCAGGTGTGCTTGGCGGCGACATCTCCGCTCTAGCAGGACTCACCGATCAGGAATTGGAGATTGTCTGCCAGTCCGTGTTGTACAACGAAGATCCATGGACGGTCGGCTGGCAAGCGATGATCGACGACATCGAGTTTTCGCCTCTGCCCATCCCAGAACCGGCCACGGTGAGCCTGCTGGCGCTGGGTCTGCTGCTGGGTTGGCGGCGGCGATATCAGAACTGACTTTCTCTTGCCATGCTGCCAGCGCCGCTGATGTCGATCCGCGGCTGTTGTAACATGGTCGCTCATTCATATTGAACACCGGGGCGAAGGAGCGATGCCATGAGCGGGCATTTCGATCGCCGCGACTTTCTCAAGCTGACCGCAGGCCTCGGCGCCGGCATGGCCATGGGTTGTCATTCGACACCGGCTCCGGTCCAGAGCCACACAGGTCTGAGCGATCCGTCGTATCGCCCGCCCAAAGGAGCAGCCACAGCGGTGGGGCTGACCAACAAGCCTATGGACGTCGTGCGCGTCGGCATCATCGGCCTGGGCATGCGCGGCCCAAGCCTGCTCAAGAATCTGTTGAACATCGAAGGTGTGCAGGTGCCGGCGGTGTGCGATGTGCGTCCTGAAGCGGCAGCGGCCGGCGCGGAGCAGGTCGCCAAAGCCGGGCAACCTCGCCCGCAGGAGTACACTGGCAGCCTCGTGGTCTTCAAGGACATGTGCCAGCGGCCGGACCTGGACCTGATCGTCATCGCCACGCCCTGGGAGTGGCACGCACCGATGGCCCTGTTCGCCATGGAATGTGGCAAGCACGCGGTTTCGGAAGTGCCCGCTGCCATGAGCATCGAGGATTGCTGGAAGCTGGTCGAAACTTCCGAACGCACGCGATGCCACTGCATGATGCTGGAAAACTGCTGCTACGGTTATGGCGAGCTGACCGCGCTGATGATGTGCCGGGCCGGGCTGCTGGGCGAACTGGTCCACGGCGAAGGCGCTTACCTGCACGACCTGCGCGAGTTGAAGATGACCGGCTACTACGAGTACTGGCGGCTCAAGTGGTCGCAGAAGTACGACGGCAATCTCTATCCCACTCACGGCCTGGGCCCGGTCGCCCAGTACATGGGCATCAACCGCGGCGACCAGTTCGCCTACATGACCAGCGTCAGCAGCAAATCAGTCGGCCTCAAAAAATACGCCCTCGAACACTTCGGCCCCGATGACTGGCGATCCAAGGCGGACTACAAGCTTGGAGACATGAACACCACCGTCATTCACACCCAGCTCGGCCGCACCATTATGGTCCAGCACGACACCACATCACCCCGGCCGTACTCGCGGCTGAACCAGATCAGCGGGACCAAAGGCGTCTATGCGGACTATCCCACCCGCCTGGCCTTGGAGCCCGAAGCCCACAAGTGGCTGCCCGATGATGAATTGAAGGCCCAGATCGCCAAGTACCAGCACCCGCTCTGGAACAAAGTCGGCGACATCGCCAAAAAAGTCGGCGGACACGGCGGCATGGATTACATCCTGATGTGGCGGCTGATCGACTGCCTGCGCCGCGGCATCGAACTGGACATGGATGTCTATGACCTGGCCGCCTGGTGCAGCGTGGTCGAGCTGTCGATCCGCTCGGTGGCCAAGCGCGGCGAATCCGTGGACATGATCGACTTCACCCGCGGCGCCTGGCGCAACCGCCAGCCGCTGGGCATCGTCAGTTGAAGCGCCTTACCCCCTCTCCCCCCGGGAGAGGGTTGGGGTGAGGGCCGAAGTCCTCTTGATCACGATGTCAGCGACATATTTAGCCGCGGCGCTTACTCCGTGTTGGGCGAGCAAGCTCGCCCGCTAAACGGGAAGACCACGTCACCGCCCGCTCTGCTTCCGGGGGCGGCTACAATGACCGGCCATGGCCCTGACCAGTATCTCCATCCGCGGTGCACGTGAGCACAATCTCAAGGGAATCGATGTCGATATCCCCCACGGCAAGTTCGTCGTCGTCACCGGCCTGTCCGGCTCCGGCAAAAGCTCCCTGGCTTTCGACACCATCTACGCTGAGGGGCAGCGCAAGTACGTCGAATCGCTGTCCGCCTACGCCCGACAGTTCCTCGAGCAGTTGCAGAAGCCCAACGTTGAGAGCATCGAGGGCCTGCCGCCCACCATCGCCATCGAGCAGCGCTCCGCTTCGCACAACCCGCGTTCCACGGTGGCGACGACGACGGAAATCTACGACTACCTGCGTCTGCTGTTCGCTCGTGCCGGTTCTCCCCATTGCTGGCACCCCCGGAAGGTGGACAAGGACGGACGCACAGTCGAAGTCTGCGGCCGACCGATCACATCACAGTCCGCCACGCAGATCGTGGACGCTGTCTTTTTACTTCCGGGGGAGACCCGGGTGATGATTCTCTCGCCGGTGGTGCGGGGCAAGAAGGGCCATCATCGTGAAGTCTTCGAGGCCCTATCGCGCCAGGGTTTCGTGCGGGCCCGAGTCGACGGCGTTGTCATGGACCTGCGCGAGATTGCCGGCAAGAAAGAAGGCACACCCTTCACCACCAAGACCCAGCGCTACCAGGCCCACAGCATCGAAGCGGTGGTCGATCGCATCGTGGTCAAGCCCGACGATGACAGCCTGCGCTCCCGCGTGGCTGACTCCGTGGAACTCGCACTCAAGCTCGCCGACGGTCTGGTCGTGATCAGCCACCAGTCGCCCAAAGCCTCCAACCCGAACCCCGATACCCGAAACCCGATACCCGATGCCTGGACCGACACCACCTACAGCGAAAAATGGTCCTGCCCGGAGCATCCCGAGTGTTCGCTGGAGGATCTCGAGCCGCGGTTGTTCTCGTTCAATTCGCCTTACGGGGCTTGTCCCAAGTGCGGCGGGCTGGGGAACATCCTCGAATTCGATCCCGATCTGATCGTGCCCGACGACAGCATCTCGCTGACCAACGGGGCGGTCGATGCCTGGCGGCGGCACGGCATGCGGATGAACATCTACTACAACCGCATGATTCGCCGCTTCTGCCGCGATTTCAAAGTCAGTGCCGAGACGCCCTTCAAGAAACTGCCCAAGGCGGTGCGCCATATCCTGCTCTACGGCACCAATGCCAAAGACGAGCAGAAGTTCGACGCCTACTTCGAGGGCGTGATCCCCAACCTGCAGCGCCGCTGGGAGAACACCGACAGCGAGTACGTCAAGACCGCGCTGCACACGTACCTGTCCGAAGCGCCCTGCGAAGCCTGCGGCGGGGCCCGACTGCAGCCGGCCGCTCTCAGCGTGTTCATCAACGGCCGCAATATCAACGACGTCACACGCATGACCATCGAGCAGGCCCTGGACTATTTCAGCAGCTTGAAGCTCAGCCCCGAAGGCGCCGCCATCGCCGCGCCCATCCTCAAGGAGATCAACGCCCGTCTGGTCTTCATGCTCAACGTCGGGCTCGGCTATCTCACCCTCAACCGCTCGACGGGCAGCCTCTCCGGCGGTGAAGCCCAGCGCATCCGTCTGGCCACGCAGGTCGGCTCGGGCCTGGTCGGTTGCTGCTACGTGCTCGACGAACCGACCATCGGCCTGCACCAGCGTGACAACGATCGCCTCATCGCCACGCTTCGCCACCTGACCGACATCGGCAACACCGTCGTCGTCGTCGAGCACGACGAGGCCACCATCCGCGCGGCGGACTACATCATCGACCTCGGCCCCGGCCCCGGCGTGCACGGCGGCCAGATCGTCGCGGAAGGCACACCCCAGCAGGTGCTGGCGACGAAAAACTCGCTGACCGCCCAGTACCTGACCGGCGTCAAAGCCATCGACGTGCCCAAACGCCGCAAGCTCGACCACGACAAGCCCCTGATCGTTCGCGGCGCAGCGGAAAACAACCTGCGTCACATCGACGTCACCTTTCCCCTCGGAGGCATCGTTGCGGTCACCGGGGTTTCCGGCTCGGGCAAGTCCACGCTGGTCAACCAGATCATGCTGCGGGCCGTCCGTCGTGCGCTGCTGGGTTCGCGCGACAAGCCCGGGGCCCACGACAAGCTCGAAAACGTCAAGCGCATCGACCGCATGATCGAAGTCGATCAGTCACCCATCGGCCGCACGCCGCGATCCAACCCCGCCACCTACACCGGCGTCTTCGACTCGATCCGGCAACTGTTCAGCAAAACCAAGGAATCCAAAATCCGCGGCTACACCCCCGGAAGGTTTTCCTTCAACGTCAAAGGTGGACGCTGCGAAGCATGCCAGGGCCAGGGCACGCGCAAGATCGAAATGCACTTCCTGCCCGATGTGTATGTCGCCTGCGATCAGTGCAAGGGCAAGCGTTACAACCGCGAGACGCTGGAGGTCACCTACAAAGGCCGCAACATCGCCGACGTGCTGGCCATGACGGTCGAGGAAGCGATGGGTTTCTTCGACAGCTTTGCCGACATCAGCCGCATGATGACCGCCCTCAACGACGTTGGCCTCAGCTACCTGGAGTTAGGCCAGCCCAGCACGACGCTCTCAGGCGGCGAAGCCCAGCGGGTCAAGCTGGCCACCGAGTTGGGCAAGCGGGCCACCGGGCACACGCTTTACATTCTGGACGAGCCGACCACGGGTCTGCACTTCGATGACGTGTCCCGATTGCTTTCCGTGCTGGCCCGGTTAGCCGATGCCGGCAACAGCATCGTGGTGATCGAGCACAACCTGGACGTGATCAAGTGTGCCGACTGGATCATCGACCTGGGCCCCGAAGGCGGCGACCGCGGCGGCAGCATCGTGGCCGAAGGCACACCCGAGCAGGTAGCCCGTCACAAGACATCCTACAC
>CAYYGM010000157.1:0-8986 GCA_964471555.1 uncultured Phycisphaeraceae bacterium | reverse complement strand
GCAGTTCAAGATAGAAGCGCTGTGGGAACAGCATCGACCAGTACTCCAGGCGGCGGGCGGCCAGCGCGCGGTTGCCGGCCAGCAGCGCCTGGCCCACGTCGCCCTCGGCCGCGCCGGACAGCGCGATCAGGCCCTCGGCGGCGTCCTTCAGCCAGTCGCGCCGCAGCGTCGGCACCCCGTGGCGCTGGCCCTCGATGTAGGCGCGCGAGATCAGCCGCGTCAGGTGCAGATACCCCCGACGGTTCTGGCACAAGAGCACCAGCCGGGCGGGCGGATCCTTGACGTCGTCCTGCAACCACAGATCGACCCCGACGAGGGGCTTGATCCCGGCCTGTACCGCGGCGCGGTAGCACTTTGCCAGGGCGTACATGTTGCACTGCTCTGTCACCGACACCGCCGGCATGCCGGCTCCGAGTGACAAGACCGCCTGGGACTTCATGCCCGCTGACTGGACCTGCCTCGATCCGCAAAATCACAACCGCGCCCAAGCATGGAAAGCGCCCGAAGGTTTCGAACCGATCACGCAACTGGAACACGCGCGGTTAGGTATCATCACGCCGCAGATGCAGCGCGTCGCCCAGCGCGAAGGGCATCTGACCGCCGAGCAGGTGCGCGATGAAGTCGCGGCCGGCCGCATGGTGATTCCCGCCAATCGCATTCACCTCAGTTACGAACTCGATCCCATGGCCATCGGGCGGGCATCCAAAACCAAGGTCAACGCCAACATGGGCGCTTCGCCGGTGTCGTCGTCAACCGATGAGGAAGTGGAAAAGCTGCGCTGGGCTGAGCGCTGGGGCGCTGACACCGTGATGGACCTGTCCACCGGCGGCGACCTGGACGCCACGCGGCAGGCGATCATCCGCCATGCCCGCGTGCCCATCGGCACCGTGCCCATCTACTCCATGATCATCGGCCGCAAGATCGAGGATCTCAACGAGCAGATCATCCTCGACACCGTCGAACATCAGGCCAAACAGGGCGTGGATTACTTCACCATCCATGCCGGGATTTTGAAATCGCACATCAAACTCGCCAAGAACCGCCTGATCGGCCTTGTCTCCCGCGGCGGTTCGCTGCTGGCCAAGTGGATGCTCACCCACAACCAGGAAAATCCCATGAACACCGCATGGGAAAGCATCTGCGAAGTGATGCGCCGCTACGACGTGACCTTCAGCATCGGCGACGGCTGCCGCCCCGGCGGCCTGGCTGACGCCACCGACGACATCCAACTGGCCGAACTGGTCGAGATCGCACGACTCACCGAACGGGCCTGGCGCATGGGCGTGCAGGTGATGGTCGAAGGCCCCGGCCACGTGCCCTTCGATCAGATCGAATACAACATGAAAGTCGAACGCGCCCTCTGCCACGGCGCGCCGTTTTACGTCCTTGGTCCGCTTGTGACCGACATCTTTCCGGGGTACGACCACATCACCAGTTGCATCGGCGCCACGGCCGCAGCCTATCACGGCGCGTCCATGCTCTGCTACGTCACGCCCAAGGAGCACCTGGGCCTGCCCAAGAAAGACGACGTGAAACAGGGCTGCATCGCCTACAAGATCGCCGCCCACGCTGCGGATATTGCGTTAGGCATTCCGGGGGTGCGCGATCGTGACGATGAACTGACCAAAGCCCGCGCCGCCCTGAACTGGGAGAAACACTTCGAACTTTCATTCGATCCCGACACCGCCCGCGCCTATCACGATGAAGACCTCGACGTCGATACCGACTTCTGCGCCATGTGCGGCCACGACTGGTGCTCCGTCCGCATCAGCAAGGAAATCCAGGACTGGGCCAGCGGCAAAGCCCCCGAAATGGAGCGAGGCAAACCGAGGATCAGCGCCGCCCTCACCCCCGAACAGCAGCGCATCCTCGAAGAGCGCGGCGTCCTGTCCCCCGAACAAATCCACGCTCTGGCACACAAGGGTAAGAAAGCAGCCTGCCACAGCGACAACGTCACCGACGCTGACGAAGCGAAAAAGGTGCAGGAGCAAGTGCTCGTGCAACTGGACACCCGCGAGGCGCACGGGCTGAGCAAGCAGGATTCGATTCTATAACCCACGGAAATAACTTTCATGTTTCGATCAACCCTCAAGCTGATGGTCTGTGTGCTGGCCCTGACCGGTTGCGCGCAGCATCAGCGTGTTGCACAGGAGCAGACCCCCATGCCGGCCGCACTTGATTTCACCATGAATTCCATCGACGGCAAGCCTGTCAAGCTTTCCAAATACCTGGGCAAGGTCGTGCTGATCGTCAACGTCGCCAGCAAGTGCGGGCACACGCCGCAGTATGCGGATCTGCAGGCGTTGTATGAGAAGTATCACGACCAGGGCCTGGAGATCCTCGGCTTTCCGTGCAACCAGTTCCGCGGGCAGGAGCCGGGCGATGAGGCGCAGATCAAGAGCTTCTGTCAGACCAACTACGGCGTCACGTTTGACCTCTTTGCCAAGATCGATGTCAACGGCCCCAAGGCGGCTCCGCTCTATCAGTACCTGACCGGGCCGGACGTGCCGATCGAGGATCAGGGCAAGGTCAAGTGGAACTTCGAGAAGTTCCTGATCGATCGCCAGGGCAACGTCATCGCCCGCTATCGCTCCAAGATCAAGCCGAGCAGCGATGAGGTGATCGACGACATCGAAGAAGCGCTCGACGGCAAGGGATAAGAGAAGCCATGAGCCACGAGCCATGAGGCATGAGGCATCATCTTCCCTCATGGCTCGTGGCTAGTCCCTCGTGGCTCTTCTAATTCATCTGCTCAACCTGCTGCGGCCCGTGGATGCGATAACGCCGCCCGCGCCAGGCGATGTTGCGCGTCAGCAGTCCGCTGAGCATCAGTAGCAGGTGAGCGCCCATCCACAGCGGTGTCAGCCAGCGATCCATCCGTAACGCCAGCTTCAGCTTGCCCGGCATGTCAGGCCCGAACGCATTGCGCACCACGCGCTCCCGGAAGTTGGAGCGGACTTGATTGGCGATGAAGACGGTGAGCATGGCGATCAATGCCAGGATCCACAGGCCGGTCTCCCCTGCGATCAGTCCGCCGATCAGGGCCGCCGCGGTGCTGAGCGGGCCCAGCACGTGCAGGCTCAGCAGCAGCAGGGCGGGATAGTAGAGTCGTGGGGCGTAGCAGCGGGTGATCACGTACTGGCGCTGGGCGAAGTTGAAAAACGATCGGGCGCTAAAGTCAACGCTGGATGCCACCAGGCAGCGCGGCACGAAATAGATGCGCAGCCCCACCGCTCGGCACATATGCGTGACCTGGTAATCATCGCTGAGCGAACCGCGCAGGCGCTCGAGCAGTTCGCCGTCGATGGCGGTAAAGCGGCGCAGGGCCATGGACCCGCCCCAGGCGTGGTTGTAGCGATCGTAGCCGGCAAAGCAGGCGACGGAGCTGTTGATGACGGAGGCGAGGCTGGACCAGAAACGCCGCGAAAATGAAGTACTTCCGGGGGTGAACCAGCGGTAGCCGGTGGTGACGCCGGTGAGCCAGTGTTGTCCGAGCGGGCCGATGAGTTGGGCGAGCCATTGCGTGCCTGGCAGCGCATCGCTGTCGGCAAAGGCCCAGACCTCTTCACCTTCATCCGCTTTTAGCAGGTGTTCGATGGCGAAGATCAGGTTGTGGACTTTCTGACCCTCGTTGCGGGCAGCCGGGCCGGCGATCAGCAATTGGCTGCGACGATGGGCATGTTTGGCCAGCTCGCGTTGCAGCAGCGGATAAGCCGGGTCGTCAGCCGACTCGACCACGCACAGCAACTGGTAATCGGGATATTCCTGGTTGCACAGGCGATCGACAGCCATCTCCAGGTCGATGTCCAGACCTTTGAAGGGCACGATGACCGCTGCCCTGGGACGGTACGTCTCGAACACTTCGCGCTGCCTGTGCTCGTAGCGGCGAGCAAACTTGCGCACCGAAATCGCGGACAGGATCGCCGCGGCAGCCCAGGCGGTCCAGACGAATGCGAGGATGGCAAGCAGGACGAGCATGGTGAGATTAGACAGTTGAACCGCCAAGACGCCAAGAGCGCCAAGCAGCAGGGGCAATGTCATGGCCGCAAAAAGACGCAGAATACGCAAACAAAGAATCGGGATTGACTTCTCTATTCTTCTTGAGCATTTTGCGCCTTTTGGCGGCTCAATGGCCTGACTTTCTTGGCGCTCTTGGCGTCTTGGCGGTTCAATCGTTTTACAGCAGGCTTTCACCGGTCATGGCTGCGGGCTTGTCCAGGCCCATCAGTTTCAGACACGTGGGCATGACATCCGCCAGGCGGCCGCCTGCGCGCAGCTTGGTGTTCACGGTAAGCGTTGGATCCACGATGATCGCCTCCACGTCGTAGGTGGTGTGGGCGGTGTGGGGTGCGTTGGTTTGCGGGTCGAACATCTGCTCGGCATTACCGTGGTCAGCGGTGACGAACAGCTTGCCTCCACGGGCCTGCACGGCATCGACGATCTTGCCCACGCATTCATCGACGGTTTCCACCGCCTTGATCGCCGCGTCGAGTTTGCCGGTGTGTCCGACCATGTCGCCGTTGGCGAAGTTGACCAGGATGAAATCGTTGTCCAGATGCTTGAGCACCAGGTCGGTGATTTCATACGCGCTCATCTGCGGCTTGAGATCATAGGTGGCGACCTTGGGCGACTGGGCCATTTCGCGCGTTTCGCCGGGGAACGGCTCTTCGCGGTAGTCGTTGAAGAAGAACGTCACGTGCGGGAACTTCTCCGTTTCAGCGCAGCGGAACTGCGTCTTGCCCAGCCTGGAAAGATAATCGCCACCGATGTCGGTCATCTTGGGCGGCTTGATGAACGCCACCGAGAGATTCGGGAACTGCGTGAACGTCTGCTCATAAGCGGTCATGCACACATACCGAATATCCAACTTCCGGGGGCGGTCGAAGCCTTTTTTGCCGGAGTCGGGCGAGGGCTTGACGTTGCCTTCGAAATCCGGCTGCATGAAGGCGCGGGTGATCTCGCGCGGGCGGTCGCCACGGTAGTTGTAGAAGATCACGGTATCCCCGTCGCTGATGCGCGAGCCGGCCGCATCGCCCACGGTGCGCGGGGTGACAAACTCGTCGCCATTCTGCGAGTCGTTGGTGGGGTTGTCGTAGTAGTCCTGCATGGCGCCGGCCGCCTCGGCGAAGTTGGCGGGAGCGTCGCCAAGCCCGGTGAGCAGGTTGTAGGCTTTCTGCACGCGCTCCCAGCGGTTGTCGCGGTCCATGGCGTAATACCGGCCGACGATGGAAGCGACGCGGCCGACGCCGATTTCTTTCAATTTCGCTTCAATGTTGGCGATGAACTGCTTGCCGGTGTAGGGCCCGGTGTCGCGGCCGTCGGTGAACAGGTGCAGGAAGACTTGCGTTTTACCCTGCTTCTTGCACAGTTCGACGCAGGCGTAGAGATGTTCCAGCAGGCCGTGGACCCCGGCGTCGGAGGCGATGCCCAGCAGGTGCACGCGCTTGGCCGGCTTGACGGCCTCGACCATGGCTTTGTTGTCGTAGAACGAGCCGTCCTCGATGGCGACGGTGATGCGGACGGATTCCTGGTTGACGATGCGGCCGGCCCCGAGGTTCTGGTGACCGACCTCGCTGTTACCCATGGTGCCGACGGGCAGACCAACGTCGCGGCCGGAGGTGTGGATCAGCGTGTGCGGATAACGGGCCAGCAGGGCGTCACAGCGCGGGGTGTTGGCGAGCTTGATGGCGTTGAAAGCATCGTGCTCGGGATGCGGGTTGCGTCCCCAACCATCGCGGACGATCAGAACAACAGGTTTGGCAGCGGGCATGGTGCGGATCCTTCAGGTGGCATTTGCGGGGACTTATTCACAGGCACTTCCGGGGATACTTCCGGGGACACTTCCGGGGGGCAGATTGTAGCGAACCGGCCAGCGTCGGGTTAGGATGACACGCCATGGCGGATTTGAAAAGCCTAGCCTGTCGCAAGTGCGGCTACGACCTGATGGGTCTGCCCTGGATCGGCCGCTGCCCCGAGTGCGGCAATGAATACAACAAACGCACCGGCGAAGGATTGACCACGGGACAGGCTGAAAGAATGCGGCGGGGCGATCGCATCATGGCCCGGCTGCGCACGCTGTTTCTGCTGTTGATGTCGATCGTGGTGCTCGGCTGCGGCGGGCTGCTGTCGTGGGCCGCCTGGAGTTTCCATAAGCAATGGCAGAAGCCGCTGGCCATCGCCGGGGTCATTGCGGGCGTGCTGTTGATGGGCGCCGTGCTCAGCTACATGAGTGAGAAGGAGCTATAATCCCGCACTGTTTGCATACCCGCACAACACATCAGGGAGACTCCACCATGAAAAGACTGACCTGCTACGCGACGCACCTGGCAGCCGCGCTGCTGCTGATCTCCGGCTGCTCCACCAGCCATCCCAGCGCCAGTAACCGCCTCGGCACCGTGCTGGCTCACCTCGATGCCCCGCCCATGAAGGTGACCGACGCCGCGGTGGATGTGTGCAAGGACATGCAGTTGACGCTGATCGAAAGCGCCTCCACCGAGATCGACGGCAAAGTCGTGGCCCGCACCGCCCAGGGCAGCCGCATCAACGTCGCGGTCAATCTCGACGGCGTCGACGCCAGCCGCATCAGCATCCGCGAGGGCGTGTTCGGCGACGTGCACATCAGCCTGACCCTGCTGGAGCGCATCGAGAAGAAGCTCGGCCTCAAGAGCAAACCGATGAAGGATGACGACGACGAGAAGGGCGAAGCGGAGGAAGCTGAAGAGGCCGAGAGCAAATAGGTCGCGCGAGTGCGGCTGCTTTCATTGCCTGGAGAAGTCCAGTCTGTTCCATGCTGGGCTGTGCGCATACTGTTTAGCGGGCGAGCTTGCTCGCCCATCGCCGAGCAAGCTCGGCGGCTAAACGTGTTGCTTTCAAAACCTGGTCCGCACCAAGCCGCGAGCGGCTGACTTACGAGCGCCGCGCCCAGGCCGCTTTGTTCTCGGTGCCGGCCCGCAGCCGGGCGATGTTCCCGCGATGGCGCACGATCACCAGCAGACCCAGCCCTGCGCTGACACCGCCATAGACCAGGATCGGCCCGCCGCTCATTCCAAACAGCAGTCCGCTGACCATCGCCGCCACCGGCAGCGCCGCCGCCGCCGTGATGCTGGCCAGGCTCACGTATGCCGTGGTCTTGGTCACGATCACCCAGATCAGTCCGCAGGTCACCGCCGCCACCGTCAACACCGGCCAGATACCCAGCAGCGCGCCTAACCCGGTCGCCACACCCTTGCCCCCCTTGAACTTGAGCCAGAACGGAAACATGTGCCCGCACATGGCCGCCGCCCCCACGCCGATCCACTGCCCCGCCCCCCACGTGCTGTGCAAGGCCGCACCCATCACACATCCGAAGATGGCCGTGGGCAGCAGACCCTTGAGCACATCGAGTCCGAAACAGAACAATCCCCAGCGCCGCCCCAGCACCCGGCCGACATTGGTGGCTCCAATGTTGCCACTGCCACTTTTGCGAATGTCCACCCCGCGAGCCCGCGCAATCACCCACCCAAACGGCGTCGCCCCCGCCAGGTAAGCCGCCACCACCCAGATCAGCCACAGACTCGCATTCGGCATGATGATCATCCTATCAAAGAACGCCGACCTCGCCCCCGGAAGTATCCCCGCACCGGCCTGAACCTTGCCGCCAGTGTATGTAGCGAGCCGCGGCGTGTCGCCGCGGATATTTGAACCGCAGAGACGCGGAGGACGCGGAGGAAGGCAGGAGAGGAGAAACCACAGATTTCGCAGATGACGCAGATTCGGATTTTGTTTTAGCCACGGATGGACACGGATAGGCACGGATTCGGAGAGGATGAAGCCACGAAGGACAGGCAGAGAACCCCCGCAAAGCACCGGGATAAAGCTCTCCACCTCCAGACACCCTATCTCCCTACTCACCACCCTTGTTTCCAACGACAAGTCATGCGACAATTTTGGCAGCAGGCCGTCCACGGACCACATGGCGCTTCCAATGGGACCGGGTGGCGTCTTCACAAACAATCCTTCTTAGCATTCATCTCAATGGACACCGTTTCAACACCCGACAACAAGATCGAACAATAGAATTGCGAGGATTCGCACATGGAACTACAAAGCTGGATTCCGGCAATCACATCAACGTCATTATTCGCGGCGACATTGTGGCTATTACGGTCACTCATTGGAGTTCGATTAACCAAGAGTGTGCAACATGAGTTTGATTCAAAACTTGAGGCGCTTAGAACAAAATTTCGGAATAGTGAAGAATCATTCAGGGCTGAACTCAGATCGAAAGATGATGCAATTAACTCCTTACGAAACAGCGCTATTACAGGATTTACAAACCGTCAACTAGCAATAGACAAACGTCGAATTGAGGCCGTTGATCAACTGTGGTCTTCAGTTGCATCATTCTTGCCATGCAAATTCATTTCGTCATTAATTGCATCACTCAATATCGATGTTGTTGTTAAAAAATCCACAAATGATTCTAGAATCAGACAAATGTTCGAAACCATGGGGCAATCATTCGAGAGCACGCTAAAACTAAATGACCTACAACCGCAAGGAAAAATTGCATATGAAGCGCGTCCGTACTTAACAGAGTACGCTTGGGCGCTGTATTCCGCATACAGCTCAATTGTCACAATGTCAGTGACACAGTTACAAATGCTGAGAGTAGGAATTGATGCTCGTACTTGGCTTAAGATAGATGCAATGGTCGAAATGCTTAAGGCCGCATTACCACATCAGACGCCCTTCATCGACAAATATGGTATTCGCGCAGCTTATCATTTATTGGACGATCTTGAATTGCACCTCTTAAGTGAATTGCAGTCAATTTTAAGAGGAGACCAGACTGATAAAGATAATGTCGAAAAGGCTGCAGTTATATTAACCGAATCCAAACGATTTGCAGATTCCATTATGGAAGCGAAGAATGTCCAGGCAATAAAAGACTAAAGAGGCCCAGCAGTTGGCGAAGTTCAATGCCTAAGGCAAGACATGACGCCGG
>CAYYGM010000156.1:0-8994 GCA_964471555.1 uncultured Phycisphaeraceae bacterium | reverse complement strand
CTGCGGTTCAATTGAATTGTTGTCTTCGCGGCGCATCAATAAATCACCACGTGATACCGCCGCCGTTGGCGCAAGCGGCTGCCCGGGTGGTGATAGATGCGGTATGACGTGTTGGACTTCTTGAACTGATACCACGCCACGGTCAGCCAGACGGTGAGCATGACGCTGGTCACCGCCACCAGCGACAGCGACCAACGCCCCAGTTGTTCGTGCTCCAGCAGGAAGCCGCAGGCCTGACAGAACAGCAGCAGCAAGCCCAGCGTCCAGAACAGCACCAGCACGCTGAAGCAGACCGCCCGCATCACATCGGCTGCGTCCACCGGCCGTTTGGTCTGGAGATACAGGATCAAGCCATTCATCGCCCTGCCCTGCTACAATGGCCGCCCCATGGCGCACGCTCATCAACATTGTATCCACCCCGACTGCGGCGCGACCTTCGGCGTTGACGAGGTCCACGTCGCCTGCCCCCGTTGTGCGGCTGCCGGCCGCCAGTCCCTGCTCGATATCCGCTACGACTGGGACAAGCTGGCGGTGCCCAAAAGCCTTGATTTCTTCGAGCATCGCTGGATGACCAAGGGCGAGCACGGCCAAGGTGCCCTGGACTTCTCCGGCGTCTGGCGCTTCCGCGAACTGCTGCCGTTCTACCTGCGCGAGGACCAGATCGTCACCGTCGGCGAAGGCAGAACAAACCTCCAGGACGCCCGCCTGCTCGCCGAACAAATCGGCATCGATCCGGGCAACCTGTTCCTCCAGTACGAGGGCCTCAACCCCTCCGGCAGCTTCAAAGACAACGGCATGACCGCGGCCTTCACCCATGCCAAGATGGTCAACGCACGCCGCGTCGCCTGCGCCTCGACCGGCAACACCAGCGCCAGCTTAGCGCTGTTTGCAAGCCACGCCCAGCTTCCGGGGGTCGTGTTCATCGGCTCGGGCAAGATCGCCTACGGCAAGCTCTCGCAGGCTCTCGACTATGGTGCTCAAACGCTGCAGATCCAGGGTGACTTCGACGCCTGCCTGCACCGCATTCGCCAGATCGTCACCGATCGCCCACAGATGGGCATCTACCTGATGAACAGCGTCAATCCCTTCCGCCTCGAAGGCCAGAAGGCGATCATGTATCGCGTCCTCGAAGCCCTCGAGTGGCAGCCGCCCGACTGGGTCATCGTGCCCGGCGGCAACCTCGGCAATTGCTCGGCCTTCGGCAAAGCTTTCATGGAGTTGAAGGAGCTGGGCCTGATCAAGCGCATCCCGCGCCTGGCGGTCATCCAGGCTGCCGGCGCCAACCCGCTCTACGAACTGTTCGAGCAGGGCCTGCGCTGGAACGGCGGACGCTACGACCTGGACCAGGTGAAAAACTACTACCGCGATCAGGACGCTGCCGGCCGCCGTGCGGTCACCATCGCCAGCGCCATCGAGATCGGCCGCCCCGTCAACCTGCCCAAGTCCCTGCGCGCCCTAGAAGTCATGAACGGCCTCGTCAGACAGGTCGATGACGAAACCATCCTCGAACACAAAGCCATGGTCGGTCGCTACGGCTTCGGCTGCGAACCCGCCAGTGCCGCCACCATTGCCGGCGCTCACCTGCTGCGCGAGGAAGGCGTCATCGCTCCCTCCGATCGCGTCGTCTGCATCCTCACCGGCCACGCCCTCAAGGATCCCGACGCCACGGTCAAGTACCACACCGGCATCGACGTCAAGGCCGCCCAGGAAACCGCCCCCCGCAAGGATCCCAAGGGCAGGCTCGCCAACCGCCCCGTGCCCGTGCCCGACGACCTGGAGGCGATCATCGCCGCCCTCTCCTCCGAGGCCGACAGCAAGGCGGCCACCGCCCCCCTGCCGCCCGAACCAACCGGCGGCAAAGACCCGCTCCGCCACATCCCGGTGCGCGAATATTGACCGTTTCAGGGCCGGCCAGGCAATGGCTAAGCCCCTGCCCGCAAAAAGTTTAGCGGCCGACTGGAGCCCCACTTGCTTCGGGCCGACAATCCGTTAAGCTTTTGTGCTCGGCCCACCGCCATGGTTGGTCGAGCGACAATTTTCCCCGATAGCTCAATCGGTAGAGCGGCTGACTGTTAATCAGTAGGTTCCTGGTTCAAGTCCAGGTCGGGGAGCCAAAATCAATCCGACGGAATTTGCCGTCGGCTCAAGTTAACGGAAACGCCCGACCAGGCAACTGGCCGGGCGTTTTCATATCCCTATGCGGGCAAAGGGTTACGGCGTTTCCGCCACCCGCCCCCGCGCTCTCTATTCCGCAGGCGAGATTCCGGGGGCCAAAGCCAACCATCACGGTTCCTCCCGTTGGCCGAAAAAACGGCCGCGAACTCTCGGACTCTCTGTTGAACAGACCGAGCCGGGTTAACAGCCGGGTTGCTTTTGGGACCAGCAGTGTTTTCGAACTCGGGCGACCGAGTTCGTCTCGATGCCCGCCGCTCCTGGATTTTGTCTTTGACAGGGATTGGTGGATGGCTATACTGGATGCCTTGACGGTCAATGTATACGGAGACACACCATGGCTGTTTCGTTCACAAAAAAGACATACTGGAGCAGCATGCTCAACGCCAGCCTGTGCAAGTTTTTCATCCTCAAGGCGATTTGTGATGGGCCTGCGCACGGGTACGAGATCATCCGCCGCGTCGCCCGGATGACGGATGATTTCTGTGTGCCGACCGAGGGCACGATCTACCCGGTTCTGCGCGAGTTCCAGCAGTGTGGCTGCGTGACGTGCCGTAAAGACGTCGTCAAAGGCCGGACTCGCAAGGTCTACACCATCACGCCCAAGGGCCGGGAGGCATACGAGGCCGGTCAGAAGGTCTGGCGAGAGGGCCTTTGCTGTGTGGAGCGCGTCATCGAGCAGAAGTAGTTTTTTTGGACTGAATACCTTGACGGTCAAGGCGTAGCAGGAACAATGAAAGGATAACCAGGCCATGAATTCATTGTGGGTGTCGCTTCAGTTTTTCGCGATCATATTTGCCGAACTGACAGTGCTGTTCCTGGGAATCAGCACCGCCGTGGGACTGGTGTTCGAATACGTTTCAAACGAGACGCTTCGCCGCTGGCTTCACCGCAAAGGCTGGCTGGGCAACTTCCTCGGCGCGGGCCTGGGAGCGCTGACGCCCTTTTGTTCTTGCTCGACGATCCCGATGATGGTCGGCCTGCTCCGCGCGGGGGTGCCCTTCGGGGCGACGATGTCATTCGTTCTGGCCTCGCCCCTGTTGAATCCGATCATCTTGGCGATGCTCTTGGCGCTGCTTGGCTGGAAGGCTGCGGCGGTCTACGCGGCGGTCACCTTCGTGATCGCGATGATCAGCGGCAGGGTACTTGAAGGCATGGGGCTCGCCAAGGACGTGAAGCATGTGCGGATCAGCGGCGGAGCGGAAGAGAAGGAGAAACTGCCGACGTTTTCCGGGAAATTCCGACGCGCTTTCATTGGTGCTTGGGGAGATTTTCGAGGTGTCTTGCTGTATCTCATCATCGGTGTCGCGATTGGGGCGGCCGTGTATGGGTATGTCCCCGAGGACATCGTTGTCCGCTTGGCAGGGCCTCAGAATCCGTTGGCCATCCCGTTGGCGGCGGTGATTGGCGTGCCGCTGTACGTCCGCGCCGAGACGGTAATTCCCATCGCCGTGGCTCTCACTGGAAAAGGCATGGGCATTGGCGCTGTGATCGCTCTGATCATTGGTGGGGCCGGGATGAGCATTCCGGAAATGAGCATGCTGGCGGGCATATTCAAAGCCCGCGTCGTGGCAGCGTTCGTGGTGATTGTGTTTTTGGCGGCCGTTCTGGCCGGATTCGTTTTCAGCCTGATCTGAAGGAGACCAAGACATGGCAGATGACAAGAAGAAGGGCATCCTCTCAAAGCTGTTCGGGAGCAAGAAGAGCTCGTGCTGCAATCTGAAGATCGAGGAGGTGACCGAGCAAGACAGTCCCGAGCAGACACCAGAGCCACCTAAGAGTTCTCCGTGCTGCCAGCCGTGCTGTGGTGACGCGCCGAGGAGACCGACACAGGAGTAATCGCTGCATGCCGGGCTTGCGTTAAGCTGGCACGCGTTCATCAGTATCGGCTAAACCTGACTGGGACAACCGGACGCTGCCTGCCCGGGTGTCCTTTGCTGCGCATCAATCCATGCATTCTGCATGCGGTTAACAGCCGGGTTGCTTCCGGGACCAGCAGCGTTTTCGAACTCGGGTCGAATGGTCGGATCAATGCTCGTGTTTCGGGGCTGCCGTAGCGGGCTTTTCCTGCGGCTGGTGTTCGTCAGCCGCAGCCGCTTCGCCGCCGTGATGAGCGCCATGTCCCACCGCCATATCGTGAATGGCCTCGACGTAATGGACAAACTGGACGTAGGCGGCGACAAACTTCCGACCGGCCTCGACACTTTCGTCCTTGTGTTTTCTCGCCTCGGCCGCGGCGGCAAAGCGTTCCCGAATGCCCGCCTCAACGGCGGCTGCAATCTTCTTGGCCAGTTCATCCACGTTGCCCTGCTCCAAGGCCTCATCAGACTTGGCGATCGGTGCGGGCATGGGTGTACCCGCCGGTTTGATGCCGGTGTAGGGCGCGCCCTCGCTGGCGCGGTGCAGACGAACCAAAGTCTCGAAGAAGTACATGTCCGCCAGTTCCTTCGCCTCGGGGCCTTTGGCCCGGACAACAAGCGTCTTGTGAAACGCCTGGCGAATCTCATCCTCGTTCGCCTTGGGCACCCACTTCAGGACGCCGGTCACGTCACCGGCTTCCAGGGCGGCTTGGGCGTCGATGACCACCGGGCCGTCCATCGTGTCGCAATGGCCGAATGCCGAGCCAGTCATCACGAATACCAGGGCCAGCGCGCCCACGACCAGTCCCACACGGTTCATATTCGCTTTTCCAGTCATCATGATGTCGTTCCTTTCTGTTGAATTGTCCGTTTGCCTTTGAGGTTTGCTTCGCCATTCTCTATCGCCTTGCGGTACAGCGGCCAGGCACGCCGGGCCTGCTGTGATACGTCGAAATCGCCGTCGCTCATGTGCCACAAAATAGCCGAGGGCTGGATCAAACCCAGGAACATCACCGCCGCCGAATCGGGATCGATCCTTCGGCTGATCTGATCGTTCCGCTGGCCATCCCGGATGATCTGAGCCACCTCCGCCAGGTAACTGCGGATGCCGCGATACACCCGCTCTCGCCGTTCCGGATGATCGATGTAGAAGTCCTGGGAGAAGATGACCTGCGGGATGCCCCGGTTCTCTTGGATCAACCAGACATGCCGCAACAACAGCTTGTGCAGCTGCGCCAGCGCGTCGCTGTTGTCTTCGCGGACGGCCACGATGTTGCCCAGAAGTTTGTCCTGGATCAGCCTCAGGGCCGCATCGAGCACCTCGTCCTTGCTCTTGAAGTGGCGGTACAACGCCGAAGGCACCAGCCCCACATGGCGAGCCACCGCCGCCACGCTTAGCTTGCTCAAGCCGCCAACAGCCACCAACTCCAGAGTCGCCTGGGCGATCTGCTCCTGACGGACGGTTGTGTCGAGTTTCTCGGTTGCCATCATGCCGCCTCATTGTGAACGACCATTCACATACTAGCGCGTTGCAGGGAAGCGGTCAACTGATTTTCCATTCGAGCCACAGAGGGGTTGCTTTCGGACCCTTTTCGTCATTTCGAACTTGCGCCGGGTAATTGATTAATAGACGAACATCGTAAAACCTGCCAGACAGCGAGCCGGTCGCCAAGCGAAGGCCGTTGTGGGCGCTTCCGCAAGGAGCCCGCAATGACCGACATGCTGGACGACCCGGCCGCCATGACCCCTTCCCAACGCCGTCGCGAGATCGCGGCCATCCTCGCCCGAGGCGTGCTTCGCCTCCGCCAATGCCGCGAAAACACGCATGATTTGCGGCCATCTCGCACCGCCAGAAAAGCTTCGGAATCCGGCCAGGATTGCCTTGATGAGGGGGCGAAAACGAGCCCTCATGTGCCCGCTGGTTAACGACCGCGAGACCATGAAGGAGCTCGACTTATGACGATGAACGTAGGCAGACAGATCGCCGAGTTGCGGCGGATGACAGTGACGGAGCTTCGCCAGAAGCACCTCGATGCCTTCGGCGAACCGACCCGCTCCGGCCACAAGGACTACCTGGTCAAACGCATCGCCTGGCGACTGCAGGCCCAGGAGGCGGGCGACCTTTCGCATCGCGCCCGCAGGCGGGCCGAGCAACTGGCCAACGACGCCGACCTGCGGACCACCGCACCGAAGCATCCAACCGACGACACCGCGCCGGGCTTCACCACCAGGGCCGTGACACTTCCGCCAACCGACCACGACCCACGCCTGCCGCTGCCGGGGTCTTTCGTCACTCGCGTCTACAAGGGCCGCGAGATCGTGGTGAAGGTCAGGCCCAAGGGCTTCGAGTACGAGGGCGAGGTCTACCGCAGCCTCTCGGCCGTCGCCAAGGCGGTGACCGGCAAGCACTGGAATGGTTACCACTTCTTCAAGCTGCGGCAGAACGGAGACGCCGATGAGTAAACGCGACGACAGCCCGCCGACCTTGCGGTGCGCGATCTACACCCGCAAGAGCACCGAGGACGGCCTCGAGCAGGAGTACAACAGCCTCGACGCCCAGCGCGACGCGGGCGAGGCGTACATCGCCAGCCAAAAGTCCGAAGGCTGGGTCTGCCTTCCCGACCGCTACGACGACGGCGGATTCACCGGCGGGAACATGGAGCGGCCCGCGCTGAAGCGTCTGTTGGGCGACATCGAGGACGGCAAGGTCGACTGCATCGTGGTCTACAAGGTGGATCGCCTCAGCCGCTCGCTGATCGATTTCTCGAAGATCATGGACGTGCTGGAGCGCCAAAGCGTCTCGTTCGTCTCGGTCACGCAACAGTTCAACACCAGCAGTTCGATGGGCCGGTTGATGCTCAACGTGCTGCTGTCCTTTGCCCAGTTCGAGCGAGAGATGATCTCCGAGCGTACCCGCGACAAGATCGCGGCCACCCGACGCAAGGGCAAATGGTCGGGCGGCATGCCGATGCTGGGCTACGACGTGGACCCGCGTGGCGGACGACTCCATGTCAATGACGATGAGGCGGCTCGCGTGCGGGAGATCTTCGATCTGTACCTGAACCGGTTGTCGCTGATCGAGGTCGTCAAGGAACTGGACGCTCGCGGCTGGACCACGAAGCGATGGACTACGCGCAAGGGCCACGAGCGCGGCGGCAAACCGTTCAACAAGAACAGCTTGTTCAAGCTGCTCACGAACCGCATCTACCGGGGCAAGATCACCTACAAGGATGAGGTCTACGACGGCGAACACCCGGCCATCGTGGACGAGGACATCTTCGAGCGAGCGCAACGCCTGCTCAAACGCAATGGGCGCAGCGGCGCTCCCTACGTGCGGAACCGCTTCGGTGCGGTGCTCAAGGGCCTGGTGCGATGCGTGCCTTGCGATTGCGGCATGGTGCCGACGCACGCGACGAAGACGACCGCCAGCGGCGGCAACAAGCGGTATCGCTACTACGTCTGCCAGAACGCCCAGTCGCGCGGCTGGCACAACTGCCCGTCGCCATCGGTGCCCGCACCCGAGTTGGAGCGGTTCGTCGTCGATCAGGTCAAGGCCATCGGCAAGGACACGAACCTGCTGGCCGAGACGCTCGAGGAAAGCCGCCGACAGCGGGAGGAAGCCATCGGCAAGCTGGAAGATGAGAAACGCAGGCTCCAGCGCGAGCTGCATCGCCACAACACCGAGCTGCGGGACCTGGCAGCGAAGGGCCGAACCAACGGCGTGACCACCGACCGCATGGCCGACGTGCAGGACCGCATCAAGATCGCGGAGCAGCGAGCCACCGAGGTGCGTGAGCAGATCGTGACACTGTCCCGCGAGCTGGTGGACGCCCGCGAGATCGGCGAGGCGTGCGCCATGTTCGACCCACTCTGGGACACGCTGACCGCCCGCGAGCAGGCCCGCATCCTGCACCTGCTCATCGAACGGATCGACTACGACGGGGTGAACGGCACGGTGTCGATCACCTTCCATCCCACAGGTATCAAGACGCTGGCCGACGAACTGGCCCAGCAGGAGGCAACCGTATGAAGGGATTGACGATTCAGAAAGAAGTGCATTTCGGGCGCGGGCAAAGAAGCCGCAAGGTGCTCCGCGAAGGCCCGGTCACGGACACGCCGCAGGAGACGCCCGTCGGTCGCACGCCGCGCATCTCGAAGCTGATGGCGTTGGCGCTGCATTTCGACCGGTTGATCAGCGAAGGCGAAATCACCGACCAGGCGGAGCTTGCCCGCCTCGGCCAGGTCAGCCGCGCCCGCGTGACGCAGATCATGAACCTGCTGCTGTTGGCCCCGGACATTCAGGAAGAGATTCTATTCCTGCCGCGAACGCTGGCAGGCCGCGACCCCATCCGCGAACGGCACATCCGCCCCCTCACAATCGTGCTCGACTGGCGCAAGCAGCGCCGGCTGTGGCAGGAGATCAAAGCAGAGGTCGGGCCGTCGACAGGCCATGATTGACCGTAACGGCGGGTGGCAACCTCAACCCTTCACCACTTCTAAGTCGGCATCATCGCTTCGCCAATACAGTGATTGACGCAGCCACGCCAGCTAGAGCATCCGAGACGCTGTTTGTGATGGGGTCGTCGCCGGCGCTCGATGCGTTGTAGGTGATGTCGCTCAATATCTCTGTTTTCCCGAAGCCAGCATCAGACATTGCTTGGAGGTACTCGTCCCGCAACAGTGCCCCGGCAATGCATGCGGCGTACAGATCGGCGTCGTCGCGCGCCGACTCCGGCAACGGACGGTTCTGGACGATGTCGCTGACGATCATCCGGCCGCCGGAATTGAGGACGCGATAGACCTCGCGGAACACCTGCGGCTTGTCGGGCGACAGGTTGATGACGCAGTTGGAGATCACCACGTCCACGCTGGCGTCCTCGATCGGCAGGTTCTCGATATGCCCCTCGCGGAACTCGACGTTGGCCAGGCCGGTCGTGGTGAAGAACTTGACGGCGTTCTTGCG
>CAYYGM010000155.1:0-9174 GCA_964471555.1 uncultured Phycisphaeraceae bacterium | reverse complement strand
CTTGATGCCTGTCTGCATGGGGGCCTTGACTGGCTGACGATCGGCGATGCCCGGGGCGATGATGTCCACCTTGCGGTGCTCGGCCGCCTGGATGGGGCCTTGGCCGTCGATGGGCTGGCCGAGTGCATTGACCACGCGCCCGAGCAGTCCCGGACCGGCAGGCACCGCCAGCAGTTCGCCGGTGCCGCGGACGGTCATGCCTTCCTTGATGTGCAGGTAATCGCCGAAGATCACCGCGCCGACCACATCCTGCTCGAGGTTCATCACCTGGCCGGAGACGACCTTGCCGTCGCCGACCTCGAACTCGAGCATTTCGCCGGCCATGGTTTTGCTCAGGCCGTAGATGCGGGCGATGCCGTCGCCGACCTCGATGACGGTGCCGACCTGCGACACTTCGAGCTGCGTCGAGTAGCGCTCGACTTCCTGGCGGATGACACTGGTAATTTCGTCGGTATTGATTTTCATAGTTTCGCTCGCTGCGCTCGCGGGGCAGCCATGAGCCATTAGCCACGAGCCATTAGGGGTTGTTGTCGCTGGTCTTCTCCAGGGATCGTATCAGTGCGTTAACGATGCGTTCGACCTCATTCAAGCCCTGAATGACTTTGGAATTACGCATGTAACCTAAATCTGTCGCCAATCTCAATTGCGTGTGTAATTCGTAACAGGAACCAATTGCCATTTTGAGAAAACGAATGTAATCAGTCCGGGAACGCCTGCCCCAGCCTTCTGCAATGTTGGACGGAATACTGACCGCCGCACGTCGCATCTGGCTAACCAACCCAAAGCGTTCATCGTCGGGCAATAGCTTCGTAACGCGGTAGACCTCCAACACCAGGGCATACGCTTTCTGCCATGCCACAAGATCCTCATAGCTCTTGATCGTTCCCACGCAAAACCCCCCTCGTGGCTCATGGCTAGTGGCTCGTGGCTATCCTCGCCTTTTCTCTTCCCTGTTCGATCAGTTTCTGTTTCATCTGAGACAACTGGGATGCCACGCTGGCGTCGATCAGTTGGTCGCCGATGCGCAGTTTCAGGCCGCCGATGAGGGAGCTGTCGACGGACTGGTGGACCACCACCTGCTTGTTGAGCTTGCGGCCAAGCTCGGTCGCGATGCGATCGACGGCCGGGCGGTCAAGCTGGCTGGCGGTGAACAGGTCCACCTCCACGATGCCTCGCTTGCGGTCCAGCAGGACGTTGAACGCATCGAGAAATCCAGCCAGTTCGCCCAGGCGGCTCTTGCGATTGACCACCTGCAGGAAGCGATAGACCAGGTCGCTGACCCGGCCGGCGAATAGCCGTTCGAGCACGCTCTGCATCTCGTGGACGGTCAACGTACGGCAGGCCAGCAGTTCGTGCAGTGAGACGTTGTCGCGCAGCAGTTGCGCCAACTGGTTGACCTCGTCGGCAACCTCATCGAGCTTGCCTTCGGCGTCTGCCATCTGCAGCAGAGCCGCAGCGTAGGTGCGATCGATAGCGGTGGTCGTGTTGGCGGGGTTAGCGTTGCCCACGTTCGGGCGTCTCCTGCGGGGTGGGGGCCTGGTGAACAGCCTTAGCCTGAACGGCCTGAGCCTGGGGGCGGTTATCGACAGCCGGGGTCTGGTTGGGCGCGAAGATGCCGCCGGTCCACAGACCGAAGGTGAAGATCACCGCCATGTAGGCTGCCTTGCGCATCATTCGTTTCCTTGAGCGAGCCGCCCCGTGTCGGGGCGGAAGTCCGCAGCGACACGCTGCGGCTCGCTGAAACAATCAGTTCTGCTCCGCCTGCAACTGCTGCAGCGATTGATCAACCAGGGCCTGGTGGGCTGCGGGGTCGATCTCGCGCTGCAGGATGCGGCCTGCGATGGTCGTCGATAGCCCGGCCGCCTGTTCGTAGATCGATGCAATGGCCTGCTCGCCGGCGGCACGGATGTCCGCTTCGGCTCGCTGGCGCATGTGCGTCATCTCCGACTGGGCGTCCTTCTTGAGCTGGTCGGCCACCTTCTGGGCATCGGTGCGCGACTGCTCGATGATCTGCTGGGCCTCCTGGCGGGCAGCGGTCAGTTGCTGGTGATACTGATCCAGCGTGGCCTGGGCCTGCTTGGCGGCATCTTCCGCCCGTTGCAGATCGCTGCGCTGCTTTTCCTCGCGGGCCTGCAACGAAGCAAGAATCTTGGGCCAGACCACGAAGCTGAGCACCAGGAAAAAGACCAGAAACACGCCCACGGTGTAGAGCGCTTCGTTGGGCTTGACAGTCATCAGCTCGCGGGACGGGCCGTGACCGGCAGCTTCATCGTGCACCGTCACCGTGGCGTGATCGGCTGGCGCGACCGTCTCGGGTTCGTGCTGGGCCATGGCGGGTAAAGCCAGGGTCAGCAGAAGCATGAACGTGCTCAGTGCGCGCATGTCGCGTTCCTTGCCAAAAAGGCGCAGCCGCCGCGGCGGCTCAACGCACCGGCTCAGCCGGCGGGGAAGAACTTACCAGCCATACCGCTGGCGATGATGATGCCGAAGAACGTGAAGCCTTCGATCAGGGCCGCGGAGATGATCATCTGGAGGAAGATCTGGCCGGCCGCTTCGGGCTGACGAGCGACGGACTGGGTGGCGTTAGCGCCGATGTTACCGATGCCTTTGCCGGCCCCGCCGCCGAGGATGCCCATGCCGATGCCGGCACCGAGGATGGCCAGACCGGCGCCGATGGCGTCGTAGCCTTCCAATGCGAGAGTGAAGATCGATCCAAGCATGTCGTGACTCCGTAACTGGGAGGAATGAATCTCTTGCCGGCAGTGTCAAGGCCCGGTCACCGGCGACTCCGGGCGGTTTGTTCTAGTGTGCGGCGGGAACGGTTTTCGTCTCCGTCAGTTTTTCGCTTAACGCATCGCCGGGCTGCACCCCTTCATCGAGGCCGCCGTTGTGTTCGTCGTGCTCGTGATGGCTCACCGCGCCCAACGAGATGAAGATCACCGTCAGGAAGGTGAAGATGTAGGCCTGCAGGAAGGCGACGAACAGTTCGAGGAAGCTGAACACCGCTGCCCCCAGGCCGCTGGCGGTCTTGCCCACCAGGGAAGCGTACATCGCCATCACGATCAGTGAGCCGAGCACCAGGTGGCCGGCCACCATGTTGGCAAACAAACGCATGCACAACGCAAAGCTCTTGATCAGGTAGCCGAACAACTCCAGGGCGAACACCAGGATCGCGGCGAACCAGAGGATCGGCATGACCAGGACCAGGATCGGCCCGCCCACGCCTTCAGGCTTGCCACAGGGCACGGGCCACATGTGCTTGATGAACCCGAAGCCGTTCTCTTTGAGCCCGACGAACACGATCATGATCAGCGAGATCAGCGCCAGTCCGCCGGTGAAGTTGACATTGCCGGTGAAGGTGCCGCCGAAGTGCGACCACTCGTGCAGACCGATCAGGCTGAAGATCGCGCCGGTGGGGATCAGGCCGATGAGGTTGGCAAAGAGGATGAAGAAGAACGTTGACCAGATGTACTTGATGTACTTGTCGGTCAGATCGCCCAGCAGTGGCCGGGTCATCTCATCGCGCAGGAAGATCAGCAGCACTTCAAAGAACTGGGCGACGCGGCCGCGCGTGACAAAATCGTCAGCCGTGTTGCCCGTGACCGGCATCTTCATCGCCACCAGCTTCAGCAGCAGCACGCCCAGCACCAGCACCACCAGGGCCATCAGGTGATGGTTCGTGAACCAGTCACTGCCGAAAAGGTAGTGCGGCAGCACGTGGCTCATGGGATCGGGTTGTTCACTGCTGGCCAGCAGGATTGGGTGCATCACCGTGCGGACTCCACCCCCGCCCCCGGAAGTTCACCAGAAGCAGGATTTTTGATCGTCGCAACCGTGCTGTGCCTGAGCACGAACCCGGCCACCAGTTTCACCTCGACCGTCAGCACAATCAGATACCACGCGCCCACCCACATGCTGAAGCCGGCCGACCCGGGCACCTTCAGCACCCACTGGGTCACGATCACCGCCCCGCCGGCCACCGCCATGCGCAGCAGGATGCCCACCATAAAGCCCTGGGCCGCCCCATGTGGATGCTTGCGCGAAAGATGCCAGACCGGAAGCAAACCCACCAGGCCCGCCCCGCCGCAGACCGCAGCCGCCAGCAGGTTCCATTGGATCTGCTGAGCGTAGCCGAGCCTGTCCAGCGTCAGGTGAATCGCCAGCAGAACCAGGCCCACCGCCAGCGCAAGCGTCCCGGCCGCCCGCATCAGCGGGAAGGGTTTCGGTTGCTGCGTCGGTGCTTGTTCGGTCATGGTCTGCGTCTGTGCCTGCTTTTGGCGTCGTCGGCCAGAACCTGTCTGGCCAGCGTGTAACAACCGATGGTCATACCCAGCATGACGCCCGTGAACGTCAGCCAGGGACTCGTGGCGAAGTGCTGGTCGGCATAATGCCCCAGGTACGCCATGCCCCCGATCATCATCCCCAGTTCCAGTCCCAATCCAACCAGCCGCCAGGGGATGCCGCGTAGGTTGACTGCCATTTTCCCCGAGTCCGTTAGGTTAGGAATGGCAATGGAACGTGTCAAAAAATCCGTACTGATCAATGCCTCATGTTCAAATCAACCCATCGTTGCCGAGCCGCCGATGATCTCCGAAAGTTCCGTGGTGATGGCCGTCTGCCGGGCCCGGTTGTAACGGCGCTGCAGGCTCTTGCCCATCTTTTCGCCCGCGTCGGTGGCGCTCTTCATGGCCACCATGCGCGAGACCTGCTCGCTGACCACCGCTTCGTTGAAGCATTGGAACAGCGTGGCTTTGACCGTCACTGGAAGCAGTTCGCCTAACAGTTCGGCCGGTTCGGGGCTGAACTCGTAAACGGCGTTGTGAGCCTTGAGGCTTGAGGCTTGAGGCTTCGCTTCCGGGGGCTGCATGGGAAGCAACTGAGCGATCCTGGCGGTCTGTCGCGAGGCGCTTTCAAAGCTCATGTACGCCACGTGGATGGCATCGAACTTGCCCGCGGTGAACTGCTCCATGTACTGCTCTGCCAACTTCACCACGTCTTCGTAGCGCGGCGTGTCGCCGAAGTGGCTGTAGGATTTGGCGCTGATCTTGTTGAAACGGAAGTAGCCGGTGCCTTTTTTGCCCACTACCTCCACGTCCAGCGGCTCGGTCTGCTGGCGGATGAAAGCGGTTGCGGCCCGCAGCACGTTGGCGTTGTAGGCCCCGCACAGACCGCGGTTGGAGCTGATCACCAGCAGCAGTTGCCGCCCGGCCCTGGGCTGCGGAGCGCTCAACAGCGGGTGCGTGACCTCCTGCCCGGCCAGACTGGCCGCCAGGTCAGATGCGATCTGGGCGATGCGCCGCGTGTACGCCTGTGCATTGACCGCCCGCTTCTGCATCGCCTGGAAGCGCGCCGTCGCGATCATCTGCATGGTTTTGGTGATACGGCGGATATTGCCCACCGCCTTCATCCGGCCTCTGATTTCTCGCGTTTTTCCGGCCATGGGCGGTATCATAGCCACTGCCAACCATCGCACAACCACAGCGACACCGATCCCAGTGATCATTGTTCGCGTTGTCTGGCGACACTACATGGGTGAATGGTCAAGCCAGATGGGTGATCGCGCCCCTGCTCGCCTTTGACCGGTAGAATGCGGACCTCTCTATGAACCCATCGCCGCTGTATGAAACGCATTGGAAGCTGGCCCTGCTGCTGATGGCAGTGGCGGCCCTGCTGGTCGGCGGCATCGACAACGGGCCGAAACTCCCCATGGAAGGTCACGAGATCCTCGTGGCCCGTACCGCCGAGGAAATGCTGCAGCGCCACGACTGGATCACGCCCCACATCGACGGCCGCCCGCGCCTGCAGAAGCCGCCGATCAACTACTGGCTGGCCATGATCGCCGACCGGTTGGGCAACCATGACGGCCAAATCACGGAGTGGGAAGCCCGCTGGCCATCGATCGTCGGCGGCGCGGCGATGGTGACGCTGACCATGGTGCTGGGGGCGATCCTCTTTGATCGTTGCGTGGCGCTGATCGGAGCCCTGCTGGTGCTCAGCAGTCGCGGCTACATGAGCTACACGCACAGCGCCCGGCCGGAGATGCTGTACGCAGCCTGCTGTGTCGCGGGGCTGATCTTTTTCGCCATGGCGGCAAGACGCATGATGCGCCGGCAACGGGTGGGACTTTGGCTGCCGTGGTGCGGGTGGCTGATGATGGGGATTGCGGTACTGGCCAAGGGGCCGCTGCTGCCGCTGATGATCGCCCTGGGCTGGGGGATCGGCCTGTGGCGCATCGGGCGGGGCAAGGCGGTGCTCCAAACCCTGCGGCCGTTCAGCGGATTGCTCATCCTGTTGGCGGTGGCGCTGTGGTGGTTTGCGCTGGTGTGGTGGCGAGTGAAGAACAGTGAGGCGGTGTGGCAGGATGATCTGGGGGCCAAGTTCGTGATGCGCCCGGGTGAGTTGATGCGGCTGCTGGAGCCTTTTTATCTGTATCGGCCGGCCGAGTTGTTTCTGCCGTGGGTGGTGATGTATCCGCTGCTGATCGCAGCCCCGTGGCTGGTGCGCAAGAGACAGCGCAGTAGTGTGTCTCTGTTGTGGTGGCCGCTGGTGGTGACCATGCTGCTGCTGTCGCTGGCGATCGGCCGGCGCAGCTACTACCTGCTGCCGTTGATGGGACCGATGGGCCTGATGATGGCGGCCGGGACATTGGCGGTGGGACGGGCACTGATCGGCACGCAGCATGAGCGCACCTGGCGGATCGTGTTGATCGTGCATGCGCTGGCGTTTGTGGCAGTGATCATCGCCATGCGCTTCGCAGCACCCGCTACCCAGGAGCCGCCGCTGTGGGTCATCGGCCTGGTCGTGGTTGCGGTCGTGGTGGTGATCGCCTTGCGGCAGCGCAGACCAGCGCCATTGCTGATCGCCACCACCGCATCGGCGACGGTCTTCAGCTTCGCCCTGCTGTTTAACGGCTCGGCATGGGGCGATTCGCGCTTCGAGCAGGCTGCATTTGCCCAGGCTGTGGCGTCGACGGTGCCGCGCGATCAGATCCTGGCCGTCTGGTCCAGGGAACAGTGGTATAGCGAGTTGTACTACGCCCGCCGCCCGATCGAGCTGCGCCAGGATGTCGAGCAACTGGCAGCCGACGTGCAGCGCGAGGGCCAGGTGTGGCTGCTGATGAAAGCCGATCGTCGCCGTCAGCCTAAGCTGCCTGACAGCATCGCCCTGAAGCAGATCCTGCGCGAGAGCGACGAGGATGACTCACCCCTGCTGATGCTGCTGAGTTCCTTGGGACCTGATGCAAAACAGCGGCTAGAATAGTCTGCTTGCTATGAGTGGACCCACCCTGCATCGCCGTGCCTTTTCCCGTCCGATCGATATCGACGCCATCGTGGCCGGCGACGCGCGGCTGAGCTTCGAGCAGGCGATGATGCTGTACCATGAAGCGACGCTGCACGACCTGGGCCGCTGGTCCACCGCCGTGGCTGACCGCATGATCGCCAGGGCATACCCGCAGCATCGCGATGTGCGCACGTATGTGATCGATCGCAACATCAACTACACCAACGTCTGCTCCGCCCGCTGCACGTTCTGCGCCTTTCGCCGCGATGAGGATGAAGCCGACGCCTACACGCTCGATGAATCGCAGCTTCATCGCAAAATCCAGGAGCTGGTCGATGTCGGCGGCACCCAGGTGCTGCTGCAGGGCGGGATGCACCCCAACCTGACCATCGAGTTCTACGAAGACATGCTGCGCGGCATCAAGGCCAAATTCCCGACGGTGCACGTGCATGGCTTCAGTCCGCCGGAGTTCGTGGAGTTCGTCGCGGTGTTCAAGCTGGACGATTTTCCCACCGCCCCGCCGGGCAAGAGCAGACAACTGCCCCCGGACCTGTGGCAAGCCAAGCTTGAAGCGATCATGCGCCGCTTACAAGCGGCCGGCCTTGATTCACTTCCAGGCGGCGGCGGTGAGATTTTCGCCGAAGCGGTGCGCCGCCGCATCGGTCTGGGCAAAGCCGATGCCCGGCAGTGGCTCGATGTGATGCGCTGCGCCCATCGCCTGGGCATGTTCACCAGCGCCACCATGATGTTCGGGCACATCGAGGGCGTGGCGGACCGCATCCATCACATGCAGCTTGTCCGTGATGCTCAAGACGAAGCAATTTCTCAAAACTTCCCCGGGCGCTACGTCAGCTTCATCAGTTGGCCCTTCCAGCGCGAGAACACGCCGATGGGCCGATTGCCGGACTACGACCTGGAATCGAGCGAGCCTTTCCCCGGCGATCAACTGGCCGAACTGGTTTACAGCGGCAAGCTTGACCCCAACGACAAGGCAGCATGCGATGCAGCCATTCCGGGAGCAGGCAAAGTCGTGCGATTGTCAGGCGCGACAGATTACCTGCGCACTCAGGCCATCAGCCGCCTGTTCTTCGACAACATCCACTCCATCGGCTCATCCTGGGTGACCATGGGCCCCCGCATCGGGCAGCTCGGCCTCTACCACGGGGCCACCGACATGGGCAGCATCATGATGGAGGAAAACGTCGTCTCCGCGGCCGGGACCACCTATCGCCTGGACGAAGCGGTGCTCTGCCACCTCATCCGCTCCAGCGGCTTCACCCCCGCCAAGCGCGATAATCGCTACCAACTGCTGCGGGTTCACGACGCTTCCGGGGGCGGCCCCGACCTGCGCGTTACCGACTGGTCCAAACATCGCCTGGCAGACAGCCACACGGAGCCCGCCGGCAATGAGGCCGTCGAGTTGACCATCGACACCCGCTAAGATCGCCGTCACTGACAAGCCGCAACACAAATCGGCAATTGCCACGAAGGCACGAAGGACACGAAGAAGCAGAAACGAATGGAACCACGGATGAACACAGATGAACGCGGATAAGATTCAAACCCCCTGAATTCCCATCCGCGTTTATCTGCGTCCCATCTGCGTTTATCCGCGGTTACTGCCTTTTCTCAATCTGCGGTTTTTCTTCTTCGTGTCCTTCGTGCCTTCGTGGCGGATCTGTTTTTCAATTTAGAGCAGAAAAAAGAACTCACCACAGAGGATACAGAGAGCACAGAGAAAAACTGAATAGACTTGAATTCAAGCATATTGTCCTCTGTGTCCTCTGCGGTGAATTCCGGTTCTTTTGGGAGCTTTTATTAGTTTTCTAGAAAACTAATAAGTTCGACTTTCGCACTTACGCGGCCAGTTGTACGGCGTGGCAGAGGGTTTTG
>CAYYGM010000154.1:0-9226 GCA_964471555.1 uncultured Phycisphaeraceae bacterium | reverse complement strand
GTCCATGTACTGGAAGCCGATGTTGTTCACATCAGACAGGTCCGCCACGACAATCTGCTCAACGGTCCACGAAGAAAGATTGTCCGAGGACATCAGGGCCATGATGTTGCGGATCTCGCCGGGCTTGCGGGTGGGTGAGTAATTGGCCGGCGTCACGATGCTGGCGACGGTCAGATACTTGTCCGCCGCAGGGCTGTAGCGGATGGTGAACTTCTTGGCCCCGCCGGGCATGTTGTAGATGTCGCCGGAGTTGAAGGTGATGGATGTGGGCGATTGCACGCGGGCGGTGGCGCCTTTTTCCACGTCGCCGGCATCGACGTCCACGCGCAGCACATTGACCACGTTGCCGTCACGATCGACCACCGCATTGCCTTCCAGCCAGCCGTTGAAGCCGTTGCCCGCCAGCCAGGTGGTGTTGCTGACGAGCATGTTGGTGAAGGTCCAGTTGGCAGCGTTGAGCAGATCACTGCCGATCGGAGCGCTCATCATGCCGGCCCGCAGTTCGCCGGGCCAGCCGGTGGAAGCGGTGTTGCCGTTGTCTTCAAAAGCCCGCCAGATGCGGCCGTCAGCGACGACCACGGGCACGGAGGAGGTGTGATAGCCCAGTTCGCTGGTGGCCGTTTTGAGCAGGCCGTTGGTGGCATTGGTAGGCGCAGTCCACAGCACGCCGCCGTCGGGCGACTTGCGGATGATGAGATTGCCGTAGCCTTTGTTGACGCCGAGGATGTAGAGGTCGTTGCCCTGCACGAAAAGGTTGGACCAGTATTGGCCGTTGATGGTGCGGATCAGCGACCAGGTCTGGCCCTTGTCGGTGGAGCGGAAGATCTCGGTGACGCCCAGGCCGTTGACGGGGCCGTTGGGCCCGAAGAAGTCGTGCGAGGCGATGTATGTGCCGTCCGGCAGGATCGCCAGCGAGGGCGAGCCGATGTACCGCTCACTGGAGGCCGGGGAATGGGTGATGACCACGCCCGGAACGGTCACGCCGTTGAATTGCGTGGTCTGAGCGAGCGCTGACACTGAGAGCATCAGTGTCGCCGACAGCAGCACGGCGCAGGCGCGGGGCAGACCGGTCATGTGAACTTCTCTTTCGGTTTCCGTTCCGTATCGGTCAAGGTTGAGCGGGCAGCATGTACGTGCGGGTGAAGGCATTGGGCACGTACACGGGAATCAGTCGCTCATCATTGCCGGCATACGTGGCAGCCGAGCCGTCCTTGAGGGCGTAGTTGGCTGTAAGCTTGGGACGCGGATCCTCTGTGAACGTGCCATAGTAATAGCTGTCGGTCCAACTGCCGTCGCCGGTGCCCTGGTGCTGCATGGTGCCAAAGCCGGCAACATCATTTTCGTGGTTGATCACATAGGACAATCCATTGCCCAGCATCACATCGCCGGAGATCACATGCATTCTGCGATTATCGTAGGACCAGATATCCTCCGTGCGTGTCCAGCGTTTTTTGGTGTTGAAGCGCGTACCGTCGAAGTCCATCCAGAAGCCGGGAGTCAGCACGTAGTTGACGTAAACGCGCTGCTCGCCCCAGGGAATCGCAGCCAGGCTGCGATCGACTTCGGGACAGAACGGGCACTGCATGAAGTTAATGTCACTGACGTAATACAGGTAGAGCTGGCGCAAATCGGTAGGGCCACCGCTGCCGGTCTGGTTGCGGCTGATCTGGTTGGGGTAGTACCAGGTGCCGGTGGTGGCTTCTACCAGGTGCACGGGCAGGCGGCCCTCATCGGCCTGGTAGCCCAGCATGGCTACGCCGACCTGGTGCAGGTTGGACAGGCACTTGGCATTCATCGCTGCATCGCGCGACTTGCGCAGCGCCGGCAGCAGGATGGAGATCAGCAACGCGATGATGCTGATGACCACCAGCAGTTCGATGAGGGTGAAAGCCTGCCGCGTCGTGGCGGCTGTTTGCCCGGTTCGCATGGAAGATTTCATGTCATCAACCTTCAAATAATTCCCCTCAAACACGTAATGATCAGCGACGACGAGACAACATCAGCAGCCCCGCCACACCCAGCAGGCTCACTGCGGCAGGCTCGGGCACGGGCACCGCTTCGCCATAGGTCGTGGCCAGGCGGTATTCATCGAAGTAGGCGGTGTAGCCCGAGTTGGTGCCCGCCCAGAAAGTCACCTTGCCCACGTTGTCGGTGATGTCGGCATTGGTGATCGCATACTGCCAGGTGGTCGGCTCGCTGGCGGAAATGTCCGCGCCGTCGGTGTAAACGCTGGCGTACATCTCATCCGGCGAGCCGTTGTTGAGCACGATCTTGATCACGAAGAAGTAGGGGTTCTCGCTGTTGGCGTCGCCGCCGACGTCCGTGGTGCCGCCCTGGGCGAGGATGCCGTGGGTCTGCGAGCTGGTGGTGGTGCCGCGCATGACCTGGACGAACCCGGTGCTGCCGCCGCGCAGGTGCGCATCAGCCCACTGGCCGGAGGTGCCGGAGGGATTGAAGCCGGTGCGCTTGCCCAGGTAGCTCATGTAAAGAGTCTGCTCGACGCTGGTGTCGATGGTGGTGAAATTGCGGTTGGTGGTGTTGTTGCCGGCAATGTGTCCGCCGGTGACGGCAAAGGGCATGTTGGGCAGCGACAGCGAGCCGGCCGTGACGCTGTAGGCCGAACCGGACCAACTGTCGGTCCAGGTGCCCGAGCCGCCGCTGAGCCCGGTGATGGGGCCGGAGGCGTAATCGAACGGCTCGTACAGCAGCAGATCAGCCGAAGCCGAGGCTGCGAACAACAAACCCACTGCCATCATCAAGGTTGCTTGCACGTATCGTTGCATCTTCTTTCTCCTAGCTTTGCTTGGGGATGAACATTTCACGTCAGGTTGTCGATCGCTGAGCACTCAACGGGTCCGCCGTCGCAGCAGTCCCGCAGCAGCCAGACCCAGCAGACACAGCGAAGCGGGCTCGGGAATTGCCACACCGGCCAGTGCTTCGTCGAAGCTCAGATCGCCGCCGACACCGAAGCCCCAGTTGTCGCCGAGGATCTGCAGGTCGGCCAGGTTCACATTGCCATCGCCGGTGAAGTCAGCTTCCGACCACGTGGCGGTGGAGGACTGCCAGTTGTCGCCGAGGATCTGAAGGTCAGCCAGGTTGACCATGCCGTCGCCGTTGGCGTCACCGGGATGGAAGCTGGCGGGCACGGGCACCGCTTCGGCGTAGGTGGTGGCCAGGCGGACTTCATCAAACTGGGCGCTGAAGCCGGGCACCGCGCCCAGGCCGGCCCAGAAGGTCACCTTGCCAATGTCATCGACCAGGTCGGCATTGGTCACCGCCAGTTGCCAGGCGGTCGGTTCGGCAGAAGGAATGTCATTGCCGTCGGTGTAGATGTTGGCGTACACCGCATCGTCGTTGCTGCCGGCGCCGATGTTGACCTTGATCACCCAGAAGGAAACGTTTTCGTTGTCGGCCACGTCAGGATCAGCCAGATCGGTCGTGCCGCCCTCGGCCAGCAGTCCGTAGCTGCCGCTGCTGGTGTTGCTGCCGCGCAGAATCTGGATGAAGCCGGTGCTGCCGCCGCGCAGATGGCCGTCCGCCCACTGACCGCTGGTGGCTTCGGGGTCGATGTTGGTGCGCGAAACCAAGTAACTGAAGTAGTAGGTTGCGGCCACGGAGGTGTCGATGGTGGTGAAATTGCGGTTGGTGGTGGAGGTGCCGGAGATGTGCCCGCCGATGGTGGCGAAGGGCAGATTGGGAATGGTGAGCGATCCAGCGTTGACCAGGTAATTGGTGCCGGACCACGAATCGGTCCACGTGCCTTGTCCGCCCGCCAGACCCGTGATGAGTCCGGGTGCGTAATCAAAGCCATCGTAAATCACCAGTTCCGCGGAAGCAGATGTGGTCAGAACAACAGCAGCCAGCAGACAGATCAAGGTTTGCGAGCGTTGCAGCATGTCCATTTCTCCTGTGCTCTTGGATGTGTCGGAATTGATTACGACAAGCTCGATCTTACGCGATTCACGAAAAATGTCAACGGTAATGCATGAATCGATGCAGATATATTTGCATGAATCGGCGAGAATAATCTATACAATGATTCGCAGTTGGTACCCCAAAGGCAATGATATTTGGCCGTTAAATGCAGAGTTGTAGGGATCCTATGTTGATATGGCGGCGGTTGTGAGAATTATTCTGGGTTGTTGCAGAATAGAATCTGATTACAGCCACTATTTGAGGTACCTATGGAGAGGTAGCCACGCTTCATTTCGCCAAGCAGACCGACAAAGATCCTGATCACAATCACCAGGTCAATCGGCATTCAGACAAAAAGACGAATAGGCCGGGGGATGGATTTGCGTGATGCTGACCTGTCAGGGAATGGAGGTCCGTATAGGATCAGTAGGAGGGCCATATCTGACCGGCTAGACGAGTCGAATCCCTAATAACAAAGCACCGCACGGCCATTCAGCCGCGCGGTGCGCGAGTTTGAGTCGTGTGCCATGAATTACCTCTTGCGGCCGACCAGCAGCAGTGAAGCGCCAAGACCCAGCAGCAGGACGCTGGCAGGCTCGGGCACCAGGCCGGTGATCTGCACGCCGTTGCCGTTGCCATCGAGGGCGATGAAGGCATCGAGGCCGCCCGTGCTGCCGGTGATCTCCCCAATGGTGGTGGTGCTCTGTCCGGTGGCATAGCTCCAGACATAAGCGCCGGCATTGGCCGATCCGCTGGCGGCATTAAAGACAGCCAGCACGTCGTCGATCGCCGAGTCATCGAGAGCGACCGCAGCCAGCAGACCCAGGCCATGGATCAGGGCAATCTCTTCCGCTGACTTTTCAGCGCTCCACACGCCCATATCGTCCATCAGGCCGTCCCAGTCGCGAGCGGTCTGTGTGCTGTAGCGGCCGAGTTGCAGAATCCCGATGTCCGAATCACCCGCCCCGGTGTTGAACGACTGCACGAGCATGCCGTCAACGTAGGTATTGAGCGTGCTGCCATTACGGGTGAAGACGATGTGATACCAATTGCCGGGGGAGATCATCGTGGCGGTCTTGGCGGTGGTGGCGCCGTCGTAGGTGATGACCTTGGCAGGATTGTTGGCGGTGCCCGCTTCACCGATGGCCAACATGATGTGGTTGTTGTCGGTTCCAATGATGGCACTACGGCTGGATGAGGTGGTGCCGGACCGCGTCATGTCCGGGCGTACCCATCCACCGACCGTGAACTGCTGGGCGATCGTGGGGGCCGTGGCCGTCGCCACCAATCCGTCCGTTGCTTCATCGAAGTCATACGCCTTGCCGATGATGCCAGCCTGGTTCTGCGTGACACCGCCGCTGATAGTGCCGTCGTACAACCCGCCGACCGAAGAGTCGTTCGCCGTCGTGCCGCTGGTTTCATCCAGTTTCCAGTACGCTTCCAGGTTGTCGACGACTGCCGCCTGCAGCGCAGGACTGAACCACAACGCGACAACCGACGCCAGCCATACAAAAAGTATGCGTTGTTTCATAATCTCCTCCGAATTGCGTGAAGTGAACTCTGCTCACGGATCATTCAGAAACAGAACGAATCCGAACGATCCACGTCTAACAAACATGAACAAATAGAAGATACACGCAACGCGGGATATAGTCAACGATATTTGGTGGGCTTCCAACCATTTCTTTTGTTCCATCGCCACGGGGGCGCCACGACGCCAAACCCATAAAATCAATTTATAAATGCAATTATTTGGATTATTCATCCACGGGCACCCGAATATGAACTGCCTCCCGAATTGGAGCAGCGGGCCATTGCGGCCGTTCGGAGCGGGTGTTTGGTATTCCAGGTGACTATCCCGATATCAATCTATTTCTGAATTTGTTTCAGAATCAACCTTGCCGAAATACATCGATTCCGCTATTCTTGGGGGTATGACCACGCACCAGATCGCCAAGCGAGCCGGAGTGTCGCAGGCCACCGTTTCAAGGGTGATCAACAATCACCCCGGCGTTTCGGCCGAGAAAATGGCGATGGTGCGCCGGGCCATGGATCAACTGGGCTACACTCCCACCCCCTCGCGCCGCCGGGCCGCCTCCGGAGGACTGCGTTACAACGCCGTGGGGGTTCTGGTGCTGGCCACGGACATGTTCCGCGACTATTCCTCGGTATTCACCAAGAGCCAGTGGGGTGTCAGCCGGGCCTTGAGTGACCGACGAATCAACATGATCCATGCCTACGTGCAGAAGCCCGAGCAGCTCCCCCCGGCGGTGGTGGCCAAACAGGTTGACGGGTTGATCCTGGCCGGCGGCAAGATGCCCGACGATCTGGCTGGTCTGCTGGAGCACTTTCCCGCAAGCTGGATCAGCTCACGCCATGGCGCCAACGGCGATGCGGTGCTGGCCGGCAATGAACTGATCGGTCGCATGGCCGCTGAGTACCTGCTGCAGCGCGGGCACAAGCACCTGGCCATCCTCAATGCCTTCGGCGGCACACCGCCCATGGTCGCCCGCCAGGACTTTTTCATGTTCACCGCCCAGCGGGTCGGGGCTCAGGTGGCGCACCTGGTGGCGGACGCCCCGGCCGCATTCACGCAGAGCTCCACCATCGACCTGGAGGCGGTCGAGCAGTGCGTCGCCCACCAGGTCGATCGCCTGCTGGCGCTGGATCCGCGGCCGACCGGCTTGTTCGTGATGATGGATTATCAGGTGGCGATGGTGTACCGTGTGCTGGCTCGGCGCGGCATGCGTCCGGGCCCACAGTTGGACATCATCGGCTGCGATGATGAGAAGTCCACGCGGTTGTCTTTGTATCCGCGGCCGGCGACCATCGCCATCGCTTCTGAGGCCATCGGCCGGCGGGCCGTGGAACAGTTGTTGTGGCGCATCGCTCATCCCCACGAGGAATCGCGCATGCACGTGGTGGTGGAGCCGCAGTTGATCCCTGGTGAGATTCAGATGACGCAGTGAGGCCGGCCCCCGGGATTCGCACCCCGGGCCACCCGGACGAGGACGTGGACTTACTTAGAGCAGAAAAAAGAACTCACCGCAGAGGACGCCGAGCTCGCCGAGAAAGATCAAAAAGCAGCCTGAATTCAAATGTTTTGCTCTGAGTCCTCTGTGTTCTCGGCGGTGAAATCTGGTTCTTTTAGGAGTTTTTGATGAAGATGTTGCCGCGTGGTGCCTGGCCGGTGATGCTGACGCCGTTCGCCGATGACCTGTCGATCGACTGGTCCGGCTGCGATGCCATGATCGAGTTCTACCTCCAGCACGGCTCGGCAGGCCTGTTTGCCGTGTGCGGCTCGAGCGAGACGACTCACCTGAGCGATGATGAAAAGCTTCAACTGGCTGCGCACACGGTGAAGGTTTGCGCCGGGCGGGCTGCCGTGGTGGCCGGCACCTTGAGCGATCAGCCGCTGGAGAGCCAGATCGAGCTGGTCAAGCAGATGGCGCAGACCGGCGTGGACGCGGTGGTGATCACCACCGGCCAGTTGATCGGCTCCGAAGCCGATGACGCTGCCTGGCGCGGGCAGATGAGCAAACTGCTGGCGGCCACCGGCAACATCCCCCTGGGCATTTACGAATGTCCCAAGCCTTACCATCGCCTGCTTCCGCCGCAGACCCTGCGCTGGCTGGCTGACAGCGGACGCTTCATCTTCCACAAGGACACCTGCTGCACGGAGAGCGGCCTGCGCGCCAAGATCCAGGCGGTGGCCGGCACGCAGTTGAACGTTTACAACGCCCACGCCCCGGTGGCGCTGTCCGCGCTGCGCGACGGGGCGGCGGGATTCTGCGGCGTGGACTGCAACTTCTACCCCGAACTGCTGGCTGCCCTGTGCAGCGATTTTGAACGCGACCCGGCACTCAGCGATCAGCTTCAGGCATTCATGATCGAGGCCCGCAAGGTCATCGACCGTTTGTACCCGGTCAACGCCAAGGTGTGCATGGCCCTGCGCGGCGTGCCGATTTCGCCGCTTTGCCGCGTGGACGTGAAAAAGGCCAAACTCGACGAGGCGGACATCCAAGAGGTGCGCCAGTTGATGGTCGATGCCCGGGCCGCGATCGCTGCCTACGAATCGGAGCCGGTATCCTGAGCTCGCCCCTTCCCGGCTGGGCGTCCATTCAACCTTACATCCGCTTTCCCCCCGGGGAAGGAGCCTGCTGTGTTGCGCGATAAAAAGCATCTGGTCCAACGCTACCCCGACAACCCCATCCTCACGGGCGACGACTTCCCCGGCGACATCGTGACCGTCTTCAATGCCGGCGTCGTCAAGCGCGATGACGGGCGCTACACCATGATCTGCCGCTGCGAGGATTCGGGCCTCGGCCGCTACATGTGGGTGGCGGATAGCAACGACGGCATCAAGTTCACGCCGCGCCCGCAGCCGTTGCAACTGCCGGTTGACGATGCGGATTTCATGACCTACTGCCACACGACCAAGTCCTATTGGGATCCGCGCATCACGCGCATCGACGGCCGCTACTACGTTGCTCATGCGGCCGACGTGACCAACGGATTGACCTGTCAGCTTGGTCTGTTCGAGATCGACGAAGCGTTCGAGAAGCTGACGTGGATGGGTCTGATCAGCGAGCCGGACAACCGCAACGGCGTGCTTTTTCCCGAGAAAATCGGCGGTTTTTATCATCGGCTGGATCGGCCCAACGATAACGCATTCGACATCTGGGCCTGCCGGTCGCCCGATCTGATCCACTGGGGTCGGCCGCGCCGGGTGCTGGCACGCAGTGAGGTGTTCTGGGCGGATCAGAAGATCGGCCCCGGGGCTGTGCCCATCCGCACCGACAAGGGTTGGCTGTGCATCATGCACGGCGTGCGCCGCCAATGCACCGATCAGGTGTACAGCCTGGGCGTCATGCTGCTGGACCTGGAAGACCCCGCAAAGCTGATCGGGATCTGCCCGGGAGCCATTCTGTTTCCGCAGATGACCTACGAACTGATCGGCCAGAGCCCGAGCGTGGTGTTCACCAATGCCGCGATTCTCGAACCAAACGGCGAACTGCGCATCTACTACGGCGCAGCCGACACCGTGCTGTGCCTGGCCACCGCCGATGTGAACGAGCTGATCGCAGCGTGCCAAAAATAAATCCTCCTGCGCCAACATTCGAAATTCGACATTTGAAATATCACCTCGCCGCGCGGTGACGGACCCGATCGGCCCAAACCCGCCACGCGCGCAGCAAGGCGACCCCCGGAAGTTCCGCTTGCGCGGACTGCAACTTCCGGGCAGGAAGGCCGGTATCGCCGAGGCCCCGTAGAGCCGGTAGGCGACGCGCCTGTCAGTCCTCCGTAGCCT
>CAYYGM010000153.1:8231-9244 GCA_964471555.1 uncultured Phycisphaeraceae bacterium | reverse complement strand
AGCCGGTTTTGTAAGCATCGCCGGGAAACGAAACGAAGGTGACCGAGCTGATTGACGTGCCCACCATGCTCAGCCCGATGGCCCAGCCCGGCAGCGCCCGCCCGCCGACGAAATATTGCTCGGTCGATGTGTTACGACGTGAGCACCATAGTCCCATCAGGGCCATGGCGCCCAGGTAGCCGAACAGTGTCACGTAATCGAGGCTCGTCATCCCCGTTTGAGGCATGTGCATGTTCCGATTGCAGGGGTGACGATCACCATCTCGCGGCTGAATCACTGCCGGCCGATTCGATCACCATGGTGTCATACCCATTCAGGATGAGTCAGCCTCGTCATGAAATCACCCGTGACATGCCTCAGGGCTTGATGTCAGGCGCATCGGGCGGTCGCCACAGCGTGTAGGCGATGTGCTGTTCGCGGTTCTCCTTGGTGGTGTAGTAGTACACCGCCAGCACGCGCCCGTCATTCATGCGTGCCGCCCGCACGTAGCCGAGATCCCATTCGTATCCGTCGTCGCGCAGGATGAACGGGTCGGACCAGGTTGCGCCGCCATCCTCACTGATCTGGGCCCGCAGACCCAGTGGATTGCCGCGGCAGCCATAGACCAGCACCACACGCAGACCACCCATATGCACCAGGGCCGGCGGATTGGTGCAGCCTTTCTCCGGTGTGCTCAGGTACGTCCAGTTACGCCCGTCGTCCGTGGAGCGATACACGTCCGTCCACTTGCGATTGTCAATGCGCTGCCGCAGAGCCACGATGATGTTCCCGTCGGGCAGGCGCAGGGCTGAGGGCATGGTGGAGAAAGTGTTCTTGGCGTCCGGCTCCTGATCGTGCGGCGCCGGTGCAATCCAGGAGATGAACTGAAAGTTCAGTCCCCCATCGGTCGTCTCGGCCATCAGTGAACGATTGTGATTGCCATCAGTCAAAGGCGAAACCGAGAAAAACAGCTTGCACTGTTTCGGCCCATCCACCAGGTAACAACTGCGGGCCAGCAATCGCTCATGGCCCAT
>CAYYGM010000153.1:0-8221 GCA_964471555.1 uncultured Phycisphaeraceae bacterium | reverse complement strand
GCAGCAGGTAGGGCCCACGCCAGTGCCGCCCGCGATCGTACGAGAAGTAGAACGCATCATTACGCAGCTTCATGGCGAAGTCGGGATGGGTGAAGTTGATCGTTTCCGTGTCTTTGCTGGGCTCGGATACGTTGGGTGATTCTTTAGCGAACAGGGTGGGATCGTCCATGTAAGCCGGCGGCGCGATTTCCGGGTGCTCTTCCAGATTCCACGAGCAGCCGCCATCTTTGCTGCGTGCGAAGACGACGCGCTTGGGGCTTTCGCGGTTCACGTTGTGGGTTTCGGGCCGCTCCTGGAAGCCGGACACTTCAAAACCCACCAGCACTTCGCGCCCGTCGTCCCAGGTCCAGATGCCCTCATTGGCGGGCCAACCCGCAAAATCACCGGGTTTGTCGTAGATGATCCCGCTCTCGACATCAAGCATCTGGCCCGGCGCTGAACCAGCCGTTACGACGAGAAACAAAGCAACCAATACATATTTCATGTGCGAATACCTCGGGGTGCGTTGTGATGTCCGCCGCCAACCATCAGCGCGCGGGCATGAGCCAGGTGTTGGCAAGGGATTGTCGGATTGTCACTGCGATCAACGAATCGTCATTGCCGGCAATGGTTCGGGCGTGGCCGTCAATGAAGGTGAAGTTGAAGCTCGAATCGCGCCGCGGCTGATCGGTGGGGGATGTCAGCCAGTAGTAACTGCCGACCCAGGCGCTGCCGGTGGGCTCGAATTTTGCGGTCAAGGTCCAGGCATATTTCTCAGAAGGATGATTGAGCTGAACGTTGGTGGAGGTGTAAACAGTGGTATCACATGTCATGACCTGAATCTGGCGGCCGTCGTAGAGCCATTGGTCGCCGCTGCGCATCCATACCGCGTTATCGTCAAAATCTGTCCCGTCATAGTCGCGCCAGAAGCCCGGGACGATGACGTAGTCGACATAGATGCGGGCAGCGCCGCGGGGAATGGCTGTCTCCGTTCGGTCCCAGAAGGGAAGGAACGGACAGCTCATGTAGTTAACCGAAGTCAGGTACTGTTTGTAGAGAGGGCGCACGTCGTATTTGGGTGATCCATTGCGGGCAACCTGCACGGGCGATCCGCCACCGCTGGAGCCGAAGCTGATTTCCGCATTGTGTGCGATCAGCCGCTTCTCATCGACTTCATAGTTCAACTGGGCGATGGCCACCTGTCGCTGATTGGTCAGGCACTGGGTGTTCTTGGCTGACTCCCGCGCCTTGCGCAGGGCCGGCAGCAGGATGGAAATCAACAGCGCGATGATGGAAATGACGACCAGCAGTTCGATCAGCGTGAAACCATTTCGCCGCAACATGGTTGGATCTCCGGGCAGCAGGGGGTTGTTCTGAAGAAAAGGCGACCAGAGAATCGCGAAGGGTCGCGGTCAGGCGACCCTCGCGTTACCAGAGGATCAACCACGCACGCGCCGTCGCAACACAAACGGCACGGACACGGAAACCAGCATTGCAAGCGACATCGGCTCGGGAACAATCACGTTGGCCAGGGCTTCGTCGAAGCTCATGTCCGACGCCACGCCGTAACCCCAGTTATCACCGAGGATCTGCAGGTCAGCGAGGTTGACGTTGCCGTCACCAGTGAAGTCGGCTTCCGACCACGAGGCCGTGGTGGATTGCCAGTTGTCACCCAGGATCTGCAGGTCCGCCAGGTTGACGATGCCATCACCGTTGGCGTCGCCCGGATGAAGAGCCGCGAAGGGAACGACATCCTCCCAGGTTGTGCCGATGCGGATAGCGTCGACCTGGGCACCCTCCAGGTTGCGATAGATACCGAACTTGGTCAGGACCAGGTCGATCACCTCCACCGAATCGGTGGCATCCCACGTCGTCGGTTCCGCCACGGTATCGCCCGGCTGAAAGACCTTGATCGACATCGTATCGGCGCCGGTCGCTACGGTTTCCAGCTTGGTCACCAGGAACAAAGTCTGATCCGCAGCATAGGTGCCCACGGTGGCGCCGGTGCTGCTTGTCACGCCGATGGAAACCGCTTCGCTGGAATTCCAGCGCATGCGCCAGCGGCCGAAAACACTCGTATCATCGTAGATGCGAAAGTCAACGCTGCCGGCATCCGTCTTGTTGACCAGCAAGCTGTAGTAATAGGTGGCATCCGCGTTCATGTCGATGCCTGTGGTCATGAAGCGCGAGGCGCTGCTGGCGCTGATTTCGCTGATGCGTGAGCCGGCATCGCTGCTGCCGTCGGGATACAGCAGGCTGACGCCGTCGTCGGAGAGCGTAAAGCCCGCACTGCTCCACGCGGTGCTCCAGCCCGTGCCGCCGTTTTGCCCGTCGAGGGTGGTGCCGGTGTATTCAAAAGAATCGGATGCCAGCAAAGTCGCCTGCGCGGAGGCGGCAGCAAGGCCGGCGACGATCACCAGACTCATGACTCTGATTGTTGATGCGATCTTTTCCATTAGAAACCTCCTCTTTGGCAACGTGACAGAATGAGCAATCCCGCAGTCGTCATCAGGCCCAGCGAGGCCGGCTCAGGCAAGACATCCGCGAACGTGGTGCCGATGCGGACGGCGTCAACCTGGGCACCGGCCGCATTGCGATAAATGCCGAATGTGTCCAGGACCAGGCCGCTGACCGCCACCGCGTTGGACGCATCCCATGTGGTGGGTTCGACAACCTCATCGCCCGGCTGAAAGACTTTGATCCACATCGTGTCACTGCCGGTCGCTACGGTTTGCAGCTTGGTCACCACCAGCAGCGTCTGGTCGGCGGCATAGGTGCCCACCGTGGCGCCCGTGCTGCTGGTCACCCCGATCGACAATGCTTCAGTGGAACTCCAGCGAATGCGCCAACGTCCGCTGCTTCCACCCACCAGGCGCACATCGATGCTGCCGGCATCCGCCTTGTTGACCAGGAAGCTGTAGTAGTAAGTGCCATCAACGTCGAAGTCGATGCCGCTTGCCAGGGGGCGTGTGGCGCTGCTGGCGCTGATTTCACTGATGCGCGAACCCGCGTCGCTCGTGCCGTCGGGATAAGTCAGACTGATCCCGTCATCTGACAAGGTGAAAGCGCCGACCCACGCGCCGTTCCAGCCTGTGCCGCCGTTCTGACCGTCGAGGCTGGCGCCGCTGTATTCGAATTGATCAGACGCGATCAGGCTGGCCTGCGATGTGGCGGCTGTGACACACACCACGGCTGCCGCCAAACAGATACGACATTGTTTCAGAATCTCATGCATCTTTTTCCTCCGTTGAAATGTTGACCAGAATCGACGCGATTCACCACATACCAGACCGGTACATTGGCAGTCAGAACCAGAAGCTTGCGGAACTGTTGCCATCCGTTCGTTACTCAAACCAGGCGATCACTCGCCCGGAACCAATTCGGGCGCGACGGTCACCTTGATCCGCTCGTCAACACTGCCATGCTCGATGCGCCAGCAGAGCTCCTGGACGGCGCGTTCACCCATGGCCTTGGGGCCGACGTTGATGGTCGCCGGGCGCGGGTTCAGACCGATCAGTGCCACCTTTTCCTCGTCGCTGCCCACGATGTCCACGTCTCTGCCTGCGCGCAGGCCGCGCTGATCCAGCAGGCGATAAACCATCGCCACCTGAAGATCCAATGGAATGAACAAGCCGGTCGGCCGATCCTTCAGGGCCACGAAGGCATCCACCTGCTCGGCAACCTGCTTCTCGAACAGAGCCAGGTCCAGGTCTTCATCATGAACCCATGATTCGCCATGCTTGCCGATGAACGCCTCGCACCGGCAGTCGCCTTCCTGCGCGATGAACTCGAAATACCGGCAACGCAAGTCCAGCACGGGATTGCCGCCCATGGCGTTGAGCACACCCAAGTGCTTATGGCCGCGTTCGATCAGATACTCGGCCGCCAGTCTGCCGATCGACTCGTTGCCTTCCAGCATCACGTTGCCGCTGGCGTCGTGGTGCGAGGAGAGCCAGACGCAGGGAATGCCCTGGATGAAGTTGAGAATCTCATCGTCTGCATTGCGTCCCTGCACAATCAGACCGCTGACCTGGCGGCGGCGAACAACTTCGGGCAGATCATCGACGCTGCTGACGTGCGCCAACACCGTGTCCATCTTCTTCTGACGCAGGGCGGACTCGATGCTGCGCAGCATGCGGAAGTAGCTGGGGCGATAGTCGTAGAACTGGCTGCCGTGGAAGATGAGCACCGCCACGGTTTCCAGCGGCAGGGTCGAGCCGGTGCGTTTACGCGGCATCGGGCGGTAGTTCAACTGCCGCATGGCCTGATGAACGCGGCGGACGTTGTCGGCCGAGACCGTGGGGTAATTGTTGATCACCTTGGAAACGGTGGCCTGCGAGACGCCGGCGAGATTGGCAACGTCGGTGACGGTCATGTTCATTTTCAGCCTATCTCCGGGGGGTTAACTGTCAATAGTTATTCCGTAAAGTTATATATATTCTATAATATTCTTAGCCAGCGAACAATGGGAATATTGGGGAATGTGTGGTATGTTGATGACAGAATATGCTGGTAGGTAGAAAATAGTGGCTGTTTATGGTCAATATTATTCTAGAATATTGACATGTATTCTTGGCGCGGTATGTTGTAACTGCCGACTTCGAATCCGCTGTGCTTTCGCAGTCAGGCCCGACTCACTATCCTCAGGCGCGTCACCCCATGTTCGACATCAGCACCCCCGTGTTGCCCAGCCCCGGAACCGAACGCGTGCAGCAGACGCTTTATCATCCCTTGACGTACGTACTCAGTGCCGACTACTTCAATCAGGGCATGAACGGCTGGATGGAGCTGATGCCCAACTTCACCCAGCCCGGCTTCAACAGCCGCAAGAGCATCGTCGAGAAGAAACGCTTCGGCCCGGTCATGCTCTCCAATGCCACCTTCTCCTACGGCGGCACGCACGGCGCCCTGACCGGCGGCTACAGCCTCAAGCTCGCCACCCGCGCCGAAGCCAATCCCTACGAGCAGCCGCCCGCCTCCGGCAGCATGAGTCATGCCATCAAACGCCTGACCGATATCCACACCCCCGGCCTGCGCCAGGTCGAATGCTGGTTCGCCTACAAGCCGGAGCAGGACCGCATCGGCCTGGGCGAGAAAGACATCCGCGCCTTTGGCGTGATGTTCGATCGCCAGGACCAGCGCGGCCGCACCTATGCCGGCGTGCGCTATCTCAACAGCATGAACGGCAAACTGATCAAGCGCTGGCAGATCATGCAGGCTGCCGACGTCAGCGATGAGCAGTGGGCCCACGGCACCAAGGGCGACTGGTGCAAGCGCGGCATCGATCCGCAGTGGAACGGCCGCCGCTATCCTGACGGCAGCACTGACGGCTTCACCTTTGTCGAAGACGGCCAGCACGACCTCTGCTACAACGAGAGCGACGACAAGTTCAACTGGACTTACCTGCGTTTCATCATCGATACGGCCGCGCTGGAATACGTGGAACTACAGTGCGGCGAGCGCGTCTTCAACCTGCGCGGCCAGTCTCTTTCTCTGGTCGATCCCTACAAGGGCATCATGGGTCTGTTGAATCCCATCTTCTGGGTGGAAACCGATGCCGATCGACGGGTGTTCCTGTTCCTGGATTCTGTGGTTGTCTCGTCGGAGTGATTCACTCATGGCCCTGCAGCAAAGCATCACCGCGGTGCTCGAACGTCACGCGATCCTCAGCGGTCCGTGGGCCACGGAGCCTTACGAAACCGCCTGGGCCGGCGAGGCGATGTTTTTCATTCGCATCGAGTCGATCGAAGGCGGCGAAGTGCGGGTGGACGCTCGCGTGCAGATTTCACCGGACGGCATTCACTGGGCAGACGAGGGATCAAGCTTTCCCGAGATGACCGCCGAGGGCCAGTATTTCCTGCGCGTCAAACGCTTCGGCGGCTGGCTGCGCCTGGCGGGGCAGGTTAAAGGTCCGGAGGGGTGTTCCGTGCAGGCGACGATTCATCTGGTTCTGAAAGAGAGCTGACCGTTGCGCCGCCGTCAACTTGCAGGCGCTGTCATCGGGCATGCGATCCTGCTGATGCTTTGGCCGGTAGTGTCGCACGGGGAAATCTTTCACCTTCAAGCTCACCCGACTCTGTCCGTCGTTGGAATGGACCCCGGCGACAGTCTGACTTTTCAACTGTGCGATGGACAAATCAGGCAATTCGAGTTGATCGGCGTCGATGCCCGGGTGCTTTACTCCAATCTCCGCGAGTTGAAGAAATCACAGGGCGACGGCGGCACCGTTTACGAAATGACCTGTCTGTTGCGCATCGACGGCCAACCTCTCGAGTTGCGCCGGTACGTCGGCACGCAGGAGTCGTTCTACGAGCCCTGCATCATCAACGGCGTGCGCGTCTGGTTCGACGGTGTATCAACCATCAAGCAGTTTCTCAGCTTCGGGCACGGCGAATGTCTGCCGGGCAAAGCGGTACGCCTGGCGCTGCAGGGCGCGACGTTGCGCATCTGCCCGGACCCGGTGCAGCCGTGGTTTGACTGTGAAGAACTGTTCGTCGACATCGGCCGCTGCAACAACGGCGACGACTGCTGGATGGGGCCCTTCATGGGCTTCGATGCCCACTCCGGCCTGGACATCGATCAGAAAGCGGGCACGTTGCAATTCGCGCCGATTGCGTTTGACGAACAATATCTGTTCAACAGCCTGGCTGCTGGTGACGAGAACAACCGCTGGCGGGGCGTGCACCGGTGGCCTGGTGGTGATACCTGGCATTTGCAGACGCATCACCTGCTGGCGGTGTTGCAGCCCGATCATGTGCCGTTGGGAGCGGGCAAAGCGTTCGCCACCTCGGCCGGGGTCAAGTATGGATCGAACCAGCACACACATTACGAATTCAAAGTGATGCCCGCCGGTGAGATGCAGGTTTATCCGCTGGACCCGTGGATCGTTTTCTGGCAGAGTTTTGAGGATGTCAAGAATCGGCGCGGCGATATTCAAGCAGCGATGGCGCCGCTGTCACCAGCCAAGGTCGGCGATGAGGTTGTCTTCGACGCCAGCAACAGCCGCCCAGGCGCCGGCCGCGATCATCTGCAGATGTTCTGGACCTTCGGTGACGGCGGTGGGGCGAACATCGCAACCCCACATCACACATTCGCGCAACCGGGTGTTTATCCGGTGACGCTGACCGTCTATGATGGCATGCACTACGACACGCAAACCCAACACATCACGATCAACGGCGAACCACTGGCGCAGCCGGCGCTGGCGCTGAACTGTGATAGAGAACCCACATTCCGCAAGCGGCCAAGCGACGCGATGGATGTCTACGGCCTTGACCCGCACGCATTGCCGCATTCAATTTCACTGTTGCATCGACAGAACAGTGCAACCATGCCGGAGCCGCGGCGTGTGCGTCTGGTCAATCTCGGTGGCGGTGAACCGGCTGCTGCGAATGTGCAGGTCGTTTACGAAGACGGCCAAGACTGGTTAGACCTGCGCGTCGATGGGCAGGGCAATGACCAGCAGGTGTACATCGCAGTCAAGCCCCAAACCTTACCGCCTGCCCTGTATCGTGCCCGGGTGATCATCCGAACGCCCGGTGCCGCCAACAGCGAGCAGCCTCTTTCTGTCAGTCTGCTGGTTCCCTCGCATCCGGCACATCCACCGGTGAGCAAGCGCAACCAGCACCCCACCACCAAAGTGATCGATGACGCGGATGAAGGTTTTTATGCCACGCCGTGGTTCTGGATCGGTCATCGCCTGAAACTGCACCCGCATGGTTATGGCGGCTTTCACCTGATGAACGGCGGCCGAGCGCGTGAAGGTGAATACGCACGCTTCACGCCGGATCTCGACGAGGCTCGTTACGAAGTCAGTTTGTCCGATCAGACGCCGTTCGATCCTGATGTGCGCTTTGCTGTGCACGTTCATCATGCGCAAGGTGATCAGATGGTGTGGATGGAACCCGCTCGTTCCCGCCGCATCGGAGTATTTGCATTTCACGACGGCACCGACGGCTACGTCGAAATCCTGGCAGCCGGCTCCACAGGGCAGGTGCTGGCCGATGCGGTGGTGTTCAAGCGGCTGGATCAGAAGTAAACAGAATAGTCGTGACGAAACGCTCACCTGCTCTGATGGAGTTGCTTACTACTTCAGCTCGTTACGCTTGAAGTAGTAAACCTTGCCGTCTTCACCGCCCAGCAACAGGTCGAGCTTGCCGTCATGGTCCAGATCGCGCGGACAGACGGACGCCACGTGCACGCCGAAGTCGATCAGCGAGCCGTCCTTCATTGTGATCAACTG
>CAYYGM010000152.1:0-9490 GCA_964471555.1 uncultured Phycisphaeraceae bacterium | reverse complement strand
GGACCTGCAGATCCTGGGCGATCACTGGAGCGGTACGTCCTTGAGTTGGGCCCTGGGCGACTTCAACGGCGACGGCAAGGTGAATCTGTCGGACTTGCAGATCGTGGGCGACCACTGGGGCGGCTCGGCGGCGGACTTTGCTGCCTTCGCGGCGACGATCCCCGAGCCGGCCAGCCTGCTGCTGTTGCTGAGTGCGACGAGTCTGGTCGCGCTGCGACGAAAAGCAGACTGATCGATGACGACAACCTGTCGGCCGACAAAACCTGCCGCGTGAGGTCGGCGTTTTGCTCTGTGCGCGTCGGTGCGTTCTACGTAATCTGCGATTGACAGGGCCGTGTTGGAAGATAGTATGTTGTAAAGCTATAAGGTTATAGCAAGGCAAATCTATCACTTTGTCGCGGAAGGATATTCACCTTGAATCTGTCCATTCTCCGACGGTCTGGCCAGTTCCGCAGCCTGTTCGTGATGGTGTTGATCGTCCTGAGCGCAACAGTGCAGGCCGGGGCTGAGGAGGCAGTGCCGCAGGAGATATTGGCGCGCGTAGCGAAGCCGGATGAGCGGCCGGTGCATCCTTATCGCGGCGTGATTCAATCGGCGGACGACATTCGACTGATGCGCCAGATGGCCCGCAGCGATGCCCGCTTTGCGGACACGGTCAGGCAATGGTTCGAGACGGCAGACAAATGGCTGGCCATGAGCGAACAGGAGTTGATCGACCTGATGCCGCCCGAAGGCGCGAGCTTCGCCTATGGGTTGGCCGGTGACCCCAGGACCAATGGAAGCTGGCCGCGCTACGGCCGCGGCGGCCTGTGCGACTTATCTCGCCCGGGCCAGGTGCTTTCACCCTACACCGGCGACGTTTACGGCATCCAGAAACCCGGCGAGGAATTTTATGACCCCGGCGACGGTTGGGTGCGCCCCAGCGACGGGCAACGCTTCTACTTCAAAGGCATCTGGAATGCCTACGCCTTCGAACAGATCCTCGGCTCGCTGCATCCTTTGGCCAACGCATACATCCTCAGTGGTGACGAACGTTACGCCGAGCGCACCTTATTGATTCTCGATCTGATGGCCGACCGTGTGGGCGATCCGGACAAGCGCACCAAAGTGCTCGACTGGGTCGGCCCACCTGTGCCGATGGAGTTCTATTTCAACTTCACCGGCAACTGGGCCAACACGCGCGTCTATCTCACCGCCGGTGCCTTTGATCTCGTCGCCGGTGACGGTCGCAGCGATCGGCTATCGCGCTTTCGCCCGCAATCCCGTCTGGTGGACCTGATGCGCGATCGTCTGCTGCTGGTCTGCGAGCCGTGGAAGATCACCGACAACGACAACCTCCAGAATCACGCCCTGTGCGCCTACAGCGCATCGTTGATCCGCTCGCTGCTGTTTGCCGACGAACCCACGATTCGCCGCGATGTCGAAGCGACCTACGCCTTCCTGGACAACACCGTCAACCGCGACGGCGATTACTACGAAGCCAGCAGCGTTTACGCCAACACCGGCCGGGCCTACGGGGGACGCCTCATCCTCATGCTGCACCACCTCATGCAGGGCAGCGACGGCAACCCACCTTCGCTTGGCCAATGGTCGCACCTGCTGCCCCAGCGCCCGCCCATCACGCAGGACCCGCGCTGGTGCACCCTCGCGGTTCCGCTGATTTACCAGCAAAGCATGTACGGCCGCATGCTCACCTTCGCCGACCAGGAAACCGATCACGAAGTCGGCTTCGGCTTCAGCACCGCCGATTGGCGCAGCTTGCGCGAGATGACCGTCTGGCTCTACAACCAGGTGCAGGACCCGCAATGGAAGTTGCTCACCCAGCGTGTGTACTGGGCGATCCCGGATCGCATTCGCAACGCGCCGCTATTTACGGTAACCGGCAGCGCCGAGGTGCTCTGGCTGACCCCGCCGCCGTTGCCGCAGGGTGTCGAGCCGATGCAGCTTTATCCCGATGAATCGTTCCTGCGCCCCGCCAAGCGCCTGGTGCTGCTGCGTGACGGCACCGGCCAGCAGCAACGCGGCCTGTTCGTGCGCGGCGGCGCTAACGTTTCGCACTGTCACGATGACCAGATGGCGGCCGTGCTCTACGCCAAGGGTCTGCTGGCCACCGGCGAGTTCGGCTACAACGTCTGGGGCGTGCCCGCACACAAGGGCTTCGGCGTTCAGCCGGTCGCACACTGCGGCGTCGTGGTCGATGAAGGTTTGCCCAGCGAGGATCGCCTCTATCGCGAAGATGTGCCCGATGCCGTCGTGCAAAGTTACCTGCCCATCCAGCCCATGCAGTTGATCGAACTGACCAACCCCCATCGCTGGCGCGGCAGCGGCATCACTCAGTACCAGCGCTCGCTGGCCATGGTGCACGTGGACGATCAACGCTTCTACAGCATCGACGTCTTCCGCGTCACCGGCGGCAAGGTGCACGATTACCTCTGGTACGGCCCGCACCAGGCCAAGGACGGCCCCGCATCCGACTTCCAATTGACCGGCCCCACCCCTGAAAAAATCGACAATGTCTGGTCACTCGCTGCCCTCGATCATCCTGAGCGCCAGGCCGAAGTTTACAACCAGCCCGGTTACGCCTGGGGCGAACGCATCATGGCCGGCAACTCGCAGATTCAACCCAGGCTCGAAGGCGAGCGGGCCGACTACCAATATCTGCAATGGAATCCGCCGCCCGGCAACGGCTATGGTTTCCTCTTCGACATCAAAGCTGCCGACACCAACCAACCCTGGCAGGCCCAATGGCAACTGCACGACAACAAGAGCCTCATGCGCCTGACCATGATCAGCCCCCAGCAGCAAACTCTCGTCACCGCCAGGGCCGGCACACTCGATGTCGATGACTACTTCCGCGCCGTCGTCGCTCGCCGCCGCGCTGCAAACGATCAGCCGCTGCAATCGTGTTACGTCTCCGTGGTGGAAGTGGCCGAACCGCAGCAGTTCGCTGTCAAACACGCGCAATGGGTTCCGCCCCAGGTCGCGCGCGGCAATGCATCCGACATCGCATCATTGCTCATCGACCTGGCTGACGGCCGACAGGATCGCATCCTCGCCACCGATGCCGCCGACAGCGAAGTTTCCGCCGACTCCATGCAACTGATCGGCCGCTACGGCTTCGTCCGCCGCGATGCCTCCGGCCAAGTCGCCGACGCCACACTCGTATCCGGCTCACTGGTGAGCGACGGCGATTTCTCCCTGCGCCTTGCCGCCGCCGAATGGACCGGCGAAGTGCACCGGGTTGAGGCCCGGTTGCGTGACAATCGCGTGCTGATCGAAGGCGAAATTCCCTCACAAGTGGGATTGTCGGGCTCGCTCGTGCGCTTCAGTTCGCCGCCGTATTGTGCTGTGCCTTATGTCGCCGACGAAGTGATGATGCTTCAGTCGATTGCAAAGGCGGATGAGCCTGGCGCCACCATGCTCGAATTCGCCGAGCAACAATTGAACGACACCCGCCTGGAAGTTCAACAGATTCACGACGACGGCTCCATCGAGCTCGTCTGGCCCAACGAAATGTACTGCTACCCCCAGGCCAATCGCTTCGACGGCGCGCAGATCGTGGTCGAGGCCGACCCCACCCGCACCACCACACTGCTCAGCTTCGACGGCCCCCGCCGGATTCACGTGGCCGACCCTTCCCAACTCAAGCCCGGCGATGGCCTGCTGGTCCGCGTCACCCAGCCCGGCGATCGCATCAGCATCCCCACCTTCGCCGTGCTGCATCAGACCGGCGATCAAGCGTGGACGCTCACTGCCAACCACGACGTGCAGTTGACGCTGCCCGCCGCGGACGGCCAGCAACTCCAGGTGTCACGTAACGGTAACGAACCTCAGACCATCGCCACCGCCGCCGCCGGCCGCATCGAGGCAAGCCTGCCGCTGAGTCTGTCCACTGACGGCAAACTGCATCTGCAACTGGTCAATCCCTGAACGATGAGCCATGAGCCACTGACCCGACGAGGGACCAAGGCATCAAGGGAGCAGGCAGTTGTGCGTCAGGGGACAGGATGCCTCCAAACCGCATGCGTCATTCGTTCATGGGGTCGGCTTGCGGATGGATGGTATTCCGACTGCACGCCCGCAAGCGCTATCAACGATCTGCTGCCATCGGTGTTTGTATGAATATGGAATTCCGGGTCCGGTTCTGAACTGCAACAAAGTGCAGGCCATTTCTGCATGATCCATACTTCGCGCAGGTTTCTGGGAAGTCTGTCAGGGCAAGACGAAGAAGACAAGCCGCGTCCGAATCACCTCAACGCAAACCACCAGAACGATCATATGTAAAGCAGTCAAGGGCAGGTTGTGTTCGTTATGTGATTGGGGTCATGGGGATTAGCGCGGGATTAGTCGATTGGGCGTTGTCATCAACGCACATAACAGGTTTTGCGCAAACAAAAACCCGCCAAAGTTCGGCGGTCAGCGCGGTCGTCGCGGGCAGCGTGGCTGAGCGAGTGATGGTCTGGAAGGCCCCATATCGCAGCTTGAGAGAAATCCCCTGGCAGCAAGTCCGTGCTTGCGTAAACAGCGCGCGACCCGCTGAACCTGGTCGTGCAGCACACGACGGACCTCATCCTGATCAGCCAAGTCAACAGCAAAGGTCTGTTCATGCCCGATGCTCTTGGCTTCCCGGTCCGTTACCACCGGCCTGTCGTCGATGCCGCGGATCAGGTTGTGGTAGCGCTCCGCATCACTGCCGAAGTAGTGACGCATCCGCTCCATGGAAAGCTGGCGCAGATCGCCAATGGTTTGGATACCCATTTCATTCAGCTTCGCGGCGGTAGCTTTATCCTCACCCCACAGGCGGTCTACGGGTAGAGGCAACAGCACGCGATCAATGTCGTCCTGTGCGATGATCGTCAGGCCGTCGGGCTTGTTTATATCCGAGGCCAGCTTGGCCAGAAACTTGTTGGGGGGCAGCCCGATGGAAGCAGTGAGCTGCAGGTCAGAGCGGATGCGATCCTTGAGGCGTTGGGCAACATCCGCCGGCTCCCCCGGCGAACGCTGGGTACCGGTCAGATCAAGGAACGCCTCATCGATGCTGAGCCGGTTCGACCAGCGGGGAAAACTCGTCCAGGATGGCGAACATCTGCCGCGAGACTTCGCGATAACGATCCCCATCGACGGGCAGCACGACCGCCTGCGGACAGCGCCGCCTGACAATCACGATAGGCTGAGCCGAATGGCAGCCGTAGGGCCGCGCCTCATAGCTGGCGGTCGCCACCACGCCGCGTGGACCGTCGTGCCCAATCAAGACCGGCACACCCCGCAACGCTGGTTTATACCGCTGTTCTACCGCAGCGAAGAAGGCGTCCATGTCCCAGTGCAAAATGCAGCGTGAGGCGAGCACGCCCGCTTTCAAAATGGAGTACCTCGCCCTCACCCGTTGGAGAAGGTAGATAATGCCCCGTGCGTTGCTGAACCTGGCCCTGGCCGAAGCGCATCTGCAGGTCGAAGAGGCCGGCCGGGATCCACAACTGGCAGCGCAAGCACGCGCACAAGCCGAACACGCACTGTCATGCCTGTTCGAGGCGCTGGGCGGAAGGTAATAACGAAATATAATTAAGGCCGCTCTGCGGAGACGCGGGGCGGCTGATTATTACATCCATCACACTTGAGCAGAACACACTTGCTGCGAGGTTATACTCTGCCATACGCCGAAAATTTCCTCGGCAATCTCAAGGTTTGCTCCCGCCCCGAACTCGAACTGAGCGATAACCCCGCCTTCTGGTCGACACAGCGCATGGGCAACCCGTTCCACTGCGGCACGCGCCTCTTGGCGTGTTCCGCGACACAAAATATGCTGGCGATCGATCTCGCCCCAGAAAGTCATCCGCCCACCGAAACACCGTCCTATCTGCTCAATATCCATGACAAACAACTGGCTGTTGACCGCGTCGATTCCGATTTCGATCAGATCTTCATAAATGTCAAATATCCATCCATCGCTGTGCAATAGCAACTTCTTGCCGGCATCATGTGCAATACGAACGTATTCAGCATAAAGCGGCTTGAACCAACGGCGCCATAAATCAGGCTTAACCAACATGGACCGCTGTGATCCCCAGTCGTCCATGACCATGATGGCATCGATATCCGTTTCGGCCCAGACCGCCATTTCCTTGCAGTAGAAATCGTGAATCAACATGAGTAGTTGACGTAACTCTGGAGACTCATCCGCTAAATCCATATACACGTTTTCTGTCCCACGTAGAAATTGCAGCCGCTCGAACGGTCGGGCGAAAGCATCCGCAAATACAAATTGGTCGGTAGATGACACCCGCCGGTTAATCGCATCACGATCCAAGTCGAGCAGTGCCCAAGGGGGCACCAGATCCTCCAGTTTCGACCAATCATCGATCAGGGGCTGCTTGACTTCACCGTGTACGCCGGCTTGCAAATTCACAAACTCACAGCCCCATTCATCGCGGTAAGAACCTACGTTGTGTCTGTTACCACGTTGCAGCTCGGCCGCAATCGTCGCTGGCACCCCTGCACGCACCACATCAACTGGCCAACGACGCATCAACTGATCCAACGCCCTTGTGCCGTGTTCGAGTCGGGCAATGGGCAACACCCACAGGTCGCGCGGAACATGATCAGGATAATTGAACTCCAGTGCACGCAGAACCCGTTCCCGACCAGTCATCTGAGACATCAAATACTCCCGTGAATTGCGAGATAGCGTAAACAGCGGCAAAAATGCACCGAACAGCAACGAAGCTGTCCGATGCAAATGGAGGTCTTACTTCTTGCGCAGTAGCACCAGGCTTGTTCCTATCGCGAGCACGAGCAACGATGCCGGCTCAGGAACAAACGGCGAGTCTGTGCTAATGACCAATTCATCGAGCACGTGACTCGCGCCGAGTTGACCGCTACCGGGCCCCGAGCCACCAATGCGCACCGCACCGATGCTCCCCCAATCGGTGGGCGTATCATGCGACATGCCGCCAACCGCCGTGGAAACATCCTCCGGCTGTGATAGGTCAGGGTTCACCCAGAACGTGACTTTTTCGGTACCACTGCGCAGTTCAACCTTGGCCAAAAGGTATGCGAGCGTCTGGCTGTTGACACCGCTATCCAACAAGGTCGTCCCCCCGAGCCACATCTGGTAAGTTGAGATGCCGCTGCCTTGTCCCATATAGGCCTTATCCAGCACGCCGACGTTGACGTTGGGTAGCAGGGCGACACTGAACCAACGGGTATTATCGCTGGCGACTGTTTTCTGCGCAATGAAGCCGATGTAGAACGTATCACCTTCATTGAACGTTGTGCCCATGAGACGCATGGGATAAGCGGAGGCTGCCCCCATGTTGAATACGGCCTTGCCACCAACGGAGGTGACGCCGGGGTATGCCAGGCTGGGGCTTTCTACCACGTTCGCGCTAGCCGCAAAAGTCCACTGCGGGTGCATCCAGGTCGAGCCGTCTGCCCAACCTGTGCCGCCGCCCAATCCCTGAATTGTCTGACCATCGGTATAGTCAAAGGATTCCGTGATCGTGGCTCCATAAACGCTGCTGGCGACCAGCAAGACGCAAAACACCATACTGGTCAGTTTTCTGAGTAACATGGCTTTCTCCTACTGCAACAAGGAAACGTGTAGATCATGACCAGCCACAAGCTGGATCATGGATTAACGATCGATACGCCGCCGCAGCACCACGGGCGCGGCCATAAACAGCATGGCCAGTGACACCGGCTCCGGGATCACGATGCCGACCTGGGATAGAGCTTCATCGAAGGCGAGGTCCGGGGAGGTGCCATAGCCCCAGTTATCGCCAATGATCTGGAGGTCGGCCAGGTTGACGGTGTTATCCCACGTGAAGTCCGCCATGCCCCAGTTAGCGGTGGTGGACTGCCAGTTATCGCCCAGAATTTGCAAGTCGGCGAGATTGACCATGCCGTCGCCGTTGGCGTCGCCGGGGTGCGCGAATGGCGAGTCGGTGGTGACCAACAGTTCATCGAGCACGTGGCTGGCGCCAGCTCGGCCGCCACTCGGCCCCGAGCCGCCGATGCGGATCGCACCGATCGTGCCCCAATCATTTGGGGTGTCATGTGACGTGCCACCGACAGCGTTACCAGCGTACTCACCTCCTGAGAGGTCGGGGTTCGTCCAGAACGTCACCTTTTCTGGACCACTGAGCAATTCAACTTTAGCGAGGATGTAGGTCAGGTTCTGCGTGTTGACGCCGGAGTCCACGAACGTCGTCCCGCCAAGCCACGCATTGAAGTTGGCCATGCCGGTACCCGAACCGATCCAGGCTTTGTCCAATACCCCCAGGTTGACATTTTCAAGCAGGGCAACGCTCATCCATCGGGTGTTGTCATCGGCCACGGTCTTCTGAGCGAGGAACCCAAGGTAAAACGTATCCCCGTCACTGAACGTGGTACCCATCAGGCGCATGGGATACGCCGAAGTCGTAGCAAAGTTGAAGACCGCCTTGCCTCCGACGGAGGTGACGCCGGGGTAAGAAAGACTGGGGTAACCGACGTTATTTGATCCTTCAAGGAATGTCCACTGTGGGTGCATCCAGGTGGAGCCATCCGCCCAGCCCGTGCCGCCGCCTAAGCCCTGGATGGCCAGGCCATCGTCATAATCAAAGGATTCACTGATTGTCACTGCTAAAGCACCGCTCGCGGCCAGCGAAGCGCAAAATGCCATGCTGGCCAATGTTGTCACAAATTTGGTCATGATCTTCTCCTTGATCTGAGATGGTGAAGGGACGAGGTTATCCGGATTTACGACCGGATCGCAAACTTTCAGGTTTTTGTTGCCTGCAAACATGAGTTCACCTCCGCGTGGGCAGGCGCTGAGTGTTGTATTCGTATCCGCGCATGGGCACATCGATCAGTTTCTCATCAGCGCCCTTGTAGGCCGCAGCGCTGCCATCAATAAAGCCGTAGCACTGGACCAGATCGGCCCGTGCATCCGATTGACTGATGCCTTCGTAAAACACCCCAACCCAACTGGCGCCGTTGCTGCCATCGATCAGGGGTAGTGATGCGAGTGGTTCGTGATTGACGCGATAGCGATTGCCTGTCAAATCCCATACTTGATCAGACACCAACACATTCATTGGTTGCCCATCAATCGTCCAGATGTCCTGTGAGCGCGTCCATGGGAAGGCTGCCCACACATTGTTCTCCCAGTCCGCGTAGTAACCCGAGTAGAGGTTGTAGTTGGTGTAGATTCTGCGCGAACCCAAGGGGAACTTGGCGAACGACATGTCCCAAGACGGCAAGAACGGACAAGTGAAAAAGTTCACATTGCCGATGTAAGGCTGCCACAGCCGCCGCGCATCCTGCGCGGCAGATGTACTGGTCAACTGGGATGGCCAACCACTGATGGCACCTCGCAGCTCCAAATAGTGGGCGGGCAGGCGACCTGCATCTGCCTCGTATGCTACTGCTGATGTGGCGATGGACCGCTGGTTGGATAAGTGACCCCTTCCCGATCTTCGTACCAGTCAATTTGAGAGAATCGGGTTGAGGG
>CAYYGM010000151.1:0-9579 GCA_964471555.1 uncultured Phycisphaeraceae bacterium | reverse complement strand
CGTCATTCGAGCATTCGTCATTGTTTCGAATTTCGAATTTCGTCATTCGAATTTTTCCCTCACTCATGCACCACCTCAAGCGCATCCTGGTCACCGGCGGAGCAGGCTTCCTCGGCAGTCACCTCTGCGAGAGGCTCGTGCAGCAGGGCCACGATGTGATCTGCCTCGATAACTTCTTCACCAGCCAGAAGCAGAACATCGCCCACCTGCTGGAGCTGCCCAACTTCGAGCTGATCCGCCACGATGTGACGCATCCGATCTGGCTCGAAGTCGATGAGATCTACAACCTCGCCTGCCCCGCTTCGCCCGTGCATTATCAGTACAACCCCATCAAGACCACCAAGGTCTCGGTCATGGGCGCCATCAATGTGCTGGGCATGGCCAAGCGCTGCCGGGCCAAGGTGCTGCAAGCCTCGACCAGCGAAATCTACGGCGACCCCACGCCCGAACATCACCCCCAGACCGAAGATTATCGCGGCAACGTCAACCCCATCGGCGTCCGGGCCTGCTACGACGAAGGCAAGCGCGTCGCGGAAACCCTCTTCTTCGACTATCACCGCTCCAACGGCGTCAACATCCGCGTGGTCCGCATCTTCAACACCTACGGCCCACGCATGCACCCCTATGACGGCCGCGTCGTCAGCAACTTCATCCTCCAGGCCCTGGCCGGCGAAGACCTCACCCTCTACGGCGATGGCAGCCAGACCCGCGCCTTCTGTTACGTCGATGACCTGGTCGAAGGCTTCATCCGCATGATGGAAGGCCCCGACTCCTTCGTAGGCCCGGTCAACCTCGGCAACCCCGATGAGTTCACCATCCGCCGACTGGCTGAGCAGGTCATCGAACTGACCGGCTCCAAAAGCAAGATCGTCAAGCAGCCCCTGCCCGACGACGATCCATTGCAGCGCCGCCCCGACATCAGCCTCGCCAAGGCCAAGCTGAAATGGGAGCCCAAAATCAAGCTGCGCGACGGCCTGGTCAAGACCATCGCCTACTTCCGCGCCCTGGACCTGCGCGACTATCGCAAACCCACCGACCGCACCGCCCACAAATCCAGCCGCGGCAGGTGATTGCGCAGCGCCATCCCTGCATTCAAGGGTTTTGCGCCCGATTAAATCTGTAATATGATTAAAATTAAATACTTATACAATTGTCGCATTTGATATGATAGAACGCTTGTCAATAGATTAATCATTGACGATAATACAGTTGGAGGTTCAGCCTCGGGGCTGCTTTCGGGTGGCCCCAACGGCGTTACCTCCTTTTTTTTATGCGCCTACCGAGCGGTATAGGGATCGGGTACATAAACGATCCCAAATTCATTAAATATTTGGCCCTCACGATAAGCATCACCACTGAACTGCAGTTGTTTGAGCCATGGTGCGAATTCATTGGCGATCTCAGTTCGTTGCGGGGCATTCATGCCCCGCGATGGCAAGCGAAAACCCCAATTCACGCAGTAGATAACCAGATCGGCCGCCTGAATCGGGTAAGTCATGTCTGAGGACACAAAAAATGGAGTTGGAACAATCCTTGCCGTGCGATACCTGCCTGTTCTCGTTCTGGTGAAATATCGTTCCACTCGTCGTACAAATTTGCGATCCGCGTTCTTATCTGTCTCATCCATGACCAACAAGCCGTATTGCTTCTCTTGCTCCAAGAAGTCAAAAAACCGTTCAAGTAAAAACACCTGATCTTTGCGTAGAAACTCATCCGCCTCATACGTTGGAGGTTTCGACAAGTCTCCAGGGATCACTGCGGCAAACAGTTTTGCCTTGTGATCGCGTAATATTTGAAACATCCCTCGAGCCATTTCCAGGGAGGCTTGCCCGTAGGCGGTAAACTCATCTTTGAGAGGTTTTTTCTTCTCCAATCCTTTGGTCAGAAAGCTTCGACAGTGCCGGCGCCTTTCCTCAGCAATCATCATGTCTGCCTGCGTCGCCCACTTGAAGCGATCTTTATCCAGAAGCTTACAGCCTTTCAGTTCCTTGCGAAATTGGGATAACGCTGTACCAAAGGAATCCAACTCCAGACGCATTAAGTCCTGTACGAATGGCCAAATCTCACCTGCATAGAGGGCAACGCCACCACGCACTTCATAGGGCGTGTTCCTGTGATCGTGGCCGCTCTCATCTAGAAATAGAAGCCAACTCATGTTGTGATTGAAATTATAGTAAATCAATAGCGTACTTGATGCTCAAAAAAAGATTCATGCTCCACCACCTAAACCACTCCCTTACTCTGAAGGGTGACTGAAAATTTCACCACGCCCACCTCAAAAATGCGATGTTCCACTGATGAGCAACGCATCTTCATCACGCTGCCTGCGCATCCTCGTCCTGGCCGGCGGCCCCGACCGCGAGCGACCCGTCAGTCTCCAGTCCGGCAAAAACGTCGCCGACGCCCTGCAGCAGGCCGGCCACCAGGTCACCCTCGCCGACGTGATGCCCGACGACTTCTCTGCCGTCGATCGCTTCATCGCTGAACACGGCGACGTGATCTTTCCCATCCTGCACGGCGGCTGGGGCGAAGGCGGCGGCCTGCAGCAGCAACTCGATCAGCGCCAATTCCCTTACGTCGGTTGCCGGGCCAAGGCTGCTGCGTTGTGCATGGACAAGCCGGCCGCAAAAAAGCTGGCCCGGAAGATCAATCTCAGCACGCCCGACTTCGAAGTGGTTGCCCGCGATGCTCGCCCCACGCTCGCTCCGCCCGTGGTGATCAAGCCCACCCACGAAGGCTCCAGCATCCACATGGCCATCTGTCAGAGCCAGGCCGACCTCGATGAAGCATGGGCATCGCTCAGCCCGCACTATCCCGCCATGCTCGTGGAGCGTTACCTTCCGGGGGCGGAGTTGACGGTGGGCATTCTCGGCAGCGGTGACGAGGCGTATGCCTTGCCGGTGATTCACATCGTCCCCGCCGTGCGCTTCTATGATTACGATGCCAAGTATGAGCGCGACGACACGCGCTATCGCTTCGACTTCGACCCGCTCGTGTGCAAGCAGGTCCAACAGGCGGCATTGAGCCTGCACCGTGCGGCCGAGTGCCGGCACTTGTCGCGAGCGGACTTTATCGTGGACAAAAACGGACAGCCGCAGTTCATCGAGATCAACACGCTGCCCGGGTTCACCGCCCACTCCCTGCTGCCCATGGCCGCCCGCCAGACCGGCCTGACCGGCCCGGCGCTGACCGATCAACTCGTGCGCATGGCTCTGCGCGACGCCTGAAACCGCATCGCAAGCGAGAACCGGGTCACTTACGTCTGTTTCCCCCTAGCTGCGGTGCAACGCACCGCTGACCTGCGACGCGTTGCGTCGCGGCTAGGCGCACGATCACGCCGGGGTCTTATCGTGCCGGCACGTTGAGGATTGCAGACCGTGTCATAGAATGGCGGCATCTTGACCGTTCACTGACAGGCCTGCGATGCCGGACCGGCCCACCTTCACCCGTCGTCAGTTCCTCAATCGATCGCTGATGCTGGCTTCCACCCTCAGCGTTCCGTCCACCCTGATGGCCGTGCGCAGCATGGCCGCAGTCGCAGCGGTGAATCCTTACATCAAGCGGCAGGAGAAACTGTGCGCCTACTTCGGGAAGATCACCGAGCGTCAGGCGCCGACGATCTCGCTGAACTTTCTACCGCGGCCGCGCTTCACGTTCGTGCTGCTGACCGATGTGCACCTGGGCAGTCCCGGGCAGCTTGCCAGCAATTGCATGCCGGATCGCGTCATCGAAGCCTGGCGTCAGATCAACGCACTGCGGCCGGACTTCGTGCTGGACCTGGGCGACATCACCACCGGCTTCCCCGGCCACGGCGACCATGAGCCGGAACTGGATTACGCACTTTATCTCTACAAAACCCACGCCGCGGTCCCCGTGCATCAGGCAGCAGGCAATCACGACGTGGGCAACAAGCAGGATGGCTTGCACCCCTGGCTGATCAGCGATGAATCCCTGCGCAAGTATCGCGATCGCTTCGGAGCGGACTTCTACAGCTTCGACTGGAAGAACTGCCACTTCATCTGCCTCAACAGCCAACTGTTCGGCGCGGACATGCCGGAGTGTGATCAGCAATGGCAATGGTTAGAGAATGACCTGCAAAACGTGGAGAAAAGCAGGAACGTCTATGTCTTCATGCACAGCCCGCTGTTCCTGACCGATCCCGATACCGACCCCAGTCAGCCCAACTACGAAGTGATCAACCAGCCGGATCGCAGGCGTCTGCTGGACCTGTTCGCGCAGCACAACGTCAGCGCGGTTTACACCGGGCACACGCACTGGCCCTTCCACAATTACTCACCTGCCACCGAGTTTCACACCCTGTACTCGGGCACGTTCACCCGCGTGTTCTGGCCCGACAAGTACAAGCCGACCTATGACGATGAGGCTGCCTGGCGCTACTGCCCGTACAAGGTCGGCTACAACGTGGCCCGCGTCTATGACGATCGGACCATCGTGCAATTCGTGCAGTCCTATCCCAGGCTGGCGGACGTCGAAGCGTGTCAGAAGAACAATGACAAGCCGGCCCAGCGCGTGCTGCCGCGCAGTGCGGTGGAGATGGGTGATTCCACTATCGGGATCAACGCGGAGCTTCCACCCATCGTGTACTGGCGCGACCAGAAGCAAGGCGGACAACGCGATTACATCGCCAACGTGTCCATCGAATCGTCGGCACAGATCGGCGTGCAATGGATGCGATTGTCCCCGGCCGTCGGTTCCGCATCGTGGTCGCCGCAGCATGCCACCGAGTTGGATCGCCTGTTGAGATGGGGCACGCCGCGCGGCGTGAAGTGGGTGCTGCCTCTGCATCTCGATCCGCAGCAGGCGGCCGCGTTTGATTTCTCGCCCTTCCAGGATCGCATCGCTGCGTACCAGATTCTCCGCACCACAGCCGACGGCACAGACCTTTCGCCGCAGGATTTCAGCCGGATGGTGCAGGCATTCCGGGGGCGCATGCAGGAGCAAGCGATCGAGGCCAATCTCATCCTCGGCGACTGGCCCCTCGAAGCACTCGAATCGCTGGAGCAGTCGCTGTCGCAATTATCCGCCATGCCCGACGTCATCTGCCTGCGGGCGGAGATGGCCGATTTCTCTGAGCCGCGCTATCAGCAGGCGATCGACAAGCTGTCGCAGGTGCTCGCGCAGCACGAATCAGCACCGGCCGTGTGGGTGCATTTCACCGGCGCCGACGCCGCAGCCGCGCCGCTTACACCCGTGCCGCCCGAACAGGCCCGCCTCATGCTGCGTTTGTTCGCCTTCAACCGAACCAAGGGAATCCGCAGCATTGTCGATGGTCGCTACGATTGCGGCCTGTCGTTGTTCGATCACAATTACGATCCTACGCACCTGTACACTGCCGTCGCCGCGTACAACACGGTGATGGATGGCGGCGTTGCATCCGTCAACAGCGCTGATGCGGGCATCGAAGTGGCAGGCAGCCAGGTCCGCATCGAGCGTTTCACCAACTCGGCCGGCATGCGCTACCTGGTCCTGCACACGGACAATTCACAACAAGCACCCCGCTATCTGGACATCACATTGCCGGATGAGGGCGGCACGTTCTGCTATCTCGATCCCCTGACCGCCACCGCTACGCAGCTTGTTTCAACGTCCGGCAATGGACGCACGACTCTGTCAGCCGTGCGCTGTCCGGATTACCCGGTGTTCATCGGGATCTTGCCGTGAGCGACTTCGCATCCAACCTTTCACCAGGGACCAACTCATGGATCGACGCGAATTCCTGAAAAAGTCGGCAGTCACCACGCTGGCCTTCTCCGCCGCCTCCTGCGGGTTGATGCCGCGCAAAGATCAACGCAGCAGTGCGAAGAAGCGCAAGCAGCCCAACATCCTGATCTTCAACGGCGACGACCTGGGTCTGACGCTCGGCTGCTACGGCGATCGTTACGCCCATACGCCCAACATGGATCAACTGGCTGCCACCGGCGTGCGCTTTCAGACTGCCTGGGTTTCGCAGGCTTCCTGCAGCCCTTCGCGCAGCAGCATGTACACCGGCCTGTTCCCGCACCAGAACGGACAGATCGGCCTGGCTCATCACGGTTACGCCATGCACCGCGAATATCCCACCATCGTCACCGTGCTCAAAAATGCCGGCTATCGCACGGCCGTGGTGGGCAAGTTCCATATCGAGCCCAAGTCCGCCTGCCCCTTCGACGTGCAGTTCACCGACTCTGAAATCTGCAGCAAACAGCGCGACGTCACGCGCATGGCGGAGGTTGCCGACCAGTTCATCAGCGAGTGCGGCGATCAGCCCTTCTACCTGATGGTCAACTGGATCGATCCGCACAAACCGTTCGCCGATCAGAAGAACGGCCTGCCCGCCGACCCGGTCAAACCTGAGGACGTCGCCACGCTGCCCTACCTGCAACTGGACACGCCCAAGCTGCGCAAGGACACGGCCGGCTACTACAACTGCGTCGCCCGTCTCGATGCCGGCATCGGCATGATCATGGATGCCCTGAAAAAGCACGGCAAACTCGAGGACACCGTGGTCATCGTCATCGGCGATCACGGCCCGCCCGTCACCCGCAGCAAGTGCTCCTGCTACGACACCGGCATGCGCATCCCCATGATCGTCAACTATCCCGCAGCCGCCCAGCGCGGCATCGTCCGCAGCGAAATGGTCTGCACCGTTGATCTGCTGCCGACGATCTGCGAACTGACCGGGCAACCCGCTCCGCCCGATCTGGCTGGTCAATCCTTCGCTCCGCTGCTCATGGGCAAATCCGTGCCCTGGCGGCAGTACATGTTCGGCGAATACAACAGTCACGGCCGCACGAGCTTCTATCCCCGCCGCACCGTGCGCAGCGAGCGCTATCAACTGATCGAAAACCTCATGCACGGCACGTCCAACCCCGTCCACGGCGTCGATGGCTGCTCGGCGTTCAACGAAGGCCTCAAGCCGCAATACAAGGACACGCCCGTCGGCCGCGCTTACGCCTGCTATGCCAATCCGCCTCGCTATGAACTGTACGACCTGAAACAAGATCCCTACGAGCTGGTCAACCTGGCGGACGATCCCGATCATCAGCAGATCAAGCAGCAACTGATTGCGCAGCTCGACCAGTGGCGTAAAAACACCCACGATCCCTACCTGGATCCCGTGAAGATGAAGGCGGAAGCGGAAAAGAGTTGACCCATGCTCGAAATGAAAGCCATGCAAATCCTTCCATTGGTCATGCTCATCGCGCTGTTGTGGTGCTTCGCCGCCTCGGCTTCGGCGGCGGACCGGCCGACGGGCACGGTGACGCAATACAGCTTCGATCAGAGCCGGATCTTTCCCGGCACGGTGCGCGATTACTGGGTGTACGTGCCCGCCCAGTACGACGGCTCCAGGCCCGCCTGCGTGCACGTCAACCAGGACGGCGTGCAGTTCAACGCTCCCGAGGTGTTCGATCAACTGATCGCGGAGGGCAAAATGCCTGTGACGATAGGCATTTTCGTCAAGCCCGGCGTGATGCCGCCCGCGCACGAGGGCGGCTCCAGGCGCGGCAATCGCAGCTACGAGTACGACTCGATCACCGACGACTACGTGCGCTTTCTGCTGGAGGAATTGCTGCCGCACGTTGAAAAGACGCTGAACCTCAACCTCTCACACGACGGCAACGACCGCAGCATAGCCGGCACCAGCAGCGGCGCCATCTGCGCCTTCAATGCCGCCTGGCACCGCCCCGATGCTTTCACCCGCGTGTTCAGCGGTGTGGGCAGCTACGTCAACATGCGCGGCGGCGACGCCTATCCCCTGCTGGTCCGCCAGACCGAACCCAAGCCCATCCGCGTGTTCCTGCAGGACGGCTGCAACGATCTGAGCCGCTACTGCGGCGACTGGTGGATGGCCAATCAGACCATGCTCAGCGCCCTGACCTTCGCCGGTTACGAAGTCAACCACGTCTGGGATGAAAGCAGTCACGGCGCATCGGGCGGGACCGTGGTGTTCGCCGATGCCATGACCTGGCTGTGGAAGGATTGGCCCAAGCCCGTGCAGGCCGGCCCCGGCACACCGCTGTTGCAGGAGATCCTGATCCCCGGCCAAAGCTGGCAGGAAACCACCGAGCCGTTCCCCGACACCAATCCGGCAACCGATGATCTCGGCGGCCGCTACGCGGCACAGCCCCGCGACGACAACGGCAACACGCCAATCTGTTACATGATTGCTGATGGACAGACGCGAGTGATCGATCCACAGTTCGGATCAGCGGGCGGCCTCACGTTGTCAGTGGACAAGTCCCTGCTGCTGGTTTCCGACACGCGCGGCAACGAAGTTTACAGCTACCGCGTGCTGGGCCCCGGACAGGTGGACTGCAAGCAGAAGTTCTACTACCTCTATCCGCCGGGCGAAGCGGAAAGTGCCGGCGGCGGCGGCATGTGCATGGACAGCAAAGGCTATCTGTACGTCGCCACGCACCTGGGCGTGCAGGTCTGCGACAACTCCGGCCGGGTCAACGGCATCATCGCCACACCGGGCGGCGACCTGCGCGACGTCCGTTTCGGCGGCCCCGACCGCGACACGCTTTACGCCATCTGCGGCGACAAGGTCTATGCCCGCAAGCTGAAGGTCAGCGGCGCGGCAAGTGCAGGCGCGGCGGCTCAGCCCCAACCGTAAGACTCTGTACTGTCAAATCTTACCGCACACAACCCGGTCGCCGTCTGGCATGGATCTCGACGACGATCTATGATTGAGTGTCCCACGTGGATCTCAAACCATGCCGCGGCGATGGCAAAGGATGTTGCGCTCAACCTTGCGAATGGTCACGCTGACCGTGCTGGCGGTGGCGTTTGTCTGCCCGCAGTTGATGGCAATGGATTTCAGCGGCCGGCTGTTGCCGCGCAGTTCGCAGCACAGCCACCATCTGTTGCCGCTGAATGGGGAGCCGATCAGCTTCGTCGTCCAGCGCGACACCACCGGCCGGGGCATCGATCTGCGCTGGCTTCCCATCGCTGTGTCCCCGGCACTTCGAACAGGCGAGATCTGGCGCGGCCGCACCACGCGACAGCATCCGGTTGAAGCCATGATGGACCATGACTCACTGCTCGATCTGCACTGCCAGTTGGTGGTCTGATCTTGCGCGCTGCAATCCGCGGCCACGCCACCACCCATCGATCAGCGTCCCGACCACGTCAATCCCAGCCGATGTTCTCGCGCGCGGCCATAGCGCCGTGGCAGGACCGGCTTTCCGCCAACCTTCAAGAGACGAACCATGAAAACGCATCATTCCCCGACCTACGACATCAACCATTTGCTGGACAACGTGCAGCAGATGCTGGACCAGGGCCGCGCCGCGCAGGCCATGGACATGCTGAACGCCAGCGGCAACAACTCGCAGGCCGTGCGCAACGCCCTGGGGGTGTGCCTCCTGCGCACAGGCGAAATCGAGGCGGCCACTCGCCTGTTCCGTGATCTGGTGTTTCCCGGCAATTCGATCGTGATACCCCGCGAAATCCCCACCATCTTCCGCGCCAACCACGTAACCGCCCTGCTGCTGAGCCATGAAATCATCAATGCCGGTTCACTGCTGGATCAGATACCGCAGCGCCAACACCCGGCGGTCCAGCGCCTGCGGCAGG
>CAYYGM010000150.1:0-9756 GCA_964471555.1 uncultured Phycisphaeraceae bacterium | reverse complement strand
GCGAGCAAAGCTCGCCCGCTAAACTCGGATGTGACAGCGAGCCGCGTTGTGTCGTTTGACGACCATCGCGGCTCGCTGTGTTATTTGCTGACCGCGAATGAATAATCGTGCGGCCGCTTGCGCCGATCGTGCGCTACCGGCACCGCCAGCTTGCGCCGGCACGAGCAGCGCACCGCGTGCACGAACAGCCAGGCGGTGGCGAACACCATGCCCACCGCCGCCATGGCCAGCAGCGGCTCGGTGATGTCCGCCTGGTCGCGCCCGGTCACGCGGCGGATCAGTTCCAACGCGCCCACCATGACCGTTACACCCAGCGTCAGCCACAGCAGCGGCCGCCGCTGACTTCGCCGCATCAGCACCACGCCGCCCAGCATGCCCAGCACGCAGTAAGCCAGCAGCGATTCACCGGCAAAACCGATCGCTTTGTCATAGGAGCGGGCAAAGTGCTCACCGAAGGGCAGCCAGTTGATGGCGGTCTTGGCGGACGGTCGCACCGGTGCGGCCAGCGTGCTCGACCAGGCGCCGATCAGCAGCACGTTCACCGCCACCATGGCCAGCATCATGGCCGGCCTGCGCCGCTGCCGCTGCAGCCAGTCCCACAGCCCGGCTATCGGCTGCGCGATGTGGCGATAGACCGCAAACACCGTCACACGGAAGCCCGCAACGAGCCACGGCGTCAGCGCGGCCGCGATCACGCCCGGTCCGGCATTGGCTGCGAAGTCCTGCCACGACGCCACGCGCTGCGGAGACAGACTCTGCACGCTCTCCAGGGCAAAGCTTAACGCGATCACGCCCGCGGCCGCATACGTCCACCGCTTCCACGACATTCGCAGCAGCATGCCCAGCGGCACGTACAACGCCAGGTTCACCAGCACATCCGCCAGCGGCGGCGTGCCGATCTGCCCGCTGAGTGCCAGGTTCTCGAAGCGCCACTCGTGCAGATGGAAGTCGAAGGGAATCAGCGACCCATACGCCACCAGCAGCGCCCACGCGCCGGCCAGCACACCTGCCCGCAGCCACCACGGCCGCCGCCACAGCACCGGTTGGTCAACAGTCTCCATATGGCTCTGCTGGATCATGCCATCACCGTGGACAAGTTTACGATTCCCGACCCCCGGTTGGGAAGTCCGCTGAACATTATTCGCTGCCCGATGCTTAACCAAACGTTACAGACGGAAGTGGGAACAGGGTGCCACACCCGCGTGCGGGTGTGCTGAAGTTCATCGCACGGCCGGCGCGCGGCCGTGGCACCCGGCTTAACCAAACGTTACAGACGGAAGTGGGGCGAGCTTTGCGTTAAGCTATTCACATGAGCAGGCTGCGGACCCGGATCAGGAAAACCACCATCACGCCATACCCCTCGGCCGCGGCCGGAAGTGTGGTGATTACCCAGGGACAGACGCGCGTGCTGTGTACGGCCAGTTTGTCGCCGAAGGTTCCCGACTGGATCCGCCGTGATGCGGCCGGCGAACCGGAGCACGGCTGGGTGACCGCTGAGTACAACATGCTGCCCGGCTCCACGCCGCAGCGCAAGAAGCGCGGCCCCGATTCACGGGCCACGGAGATTCAACGCTTCATCGCTCGTGCTCTGCGGGCGGCGGTCGATTTGAAGAAGGTGCCGGGGGTGATCACCTGTGATTGTGATGTGATCGTGGCTGACGGCGGCACGCGCACGGCTGCGGTCACCGGTGCGTGGGTGGCCCTGGCCCAGGCGCTGGGTGATGTCCGGATTGAGCCGGTGGCGGCGGTGAGCGTGGGCATTGTGGACGGCCGGACGGTGCTGGACCTGGACTACGCTTTGGACGTGAACGCCGAAGTGGATATGAACGTGGTGATGACCGGGCGCGGCCGCTTCGTGGAGGTGCAGGGCACCGGCGAAAAGGGCGTCTTCGACCGAACCCAGTTGAACGCCATGCTGGACCTGGCCGCCAAGGGCGTGCGGCAGTTGATGAAAGTGCAGAGAACTTGCTTGAAAAAACTCGAATGACGAAAGCCACTGGAGCGGAAATTCGAATGACGAAATTCGAATGACAAAACAATGTTCAAATGACGAATGACGAAGAATCCGGCGTTTCGTCATTCGTCATTACCCACAAATGCCCTGGACCCTATACCGATACATCCTGCGTGAGATGCTGAAGCTGCTGATTCTTTCGTCAGCGGTGCTGGTGACCGTCATCAGCGTGGCGGCGGCGGTGCGGCCGTTGTCGGAAGGGCTGATCGGGCCGCTTTCGCTGATCAAGTTCGTGGCCTACACCGCACCGACCATGTTGACCTTTGCGCTGCCGTTTGCCGGGGCGTTCGCGGCCACGCTGGTGTTTTTGCGCATGGCGGGCGACAACGAGATCACCGCCTGCTCGGCCAGCGGCATCAGTTATGCCGGGATTCTGCTGCCGGTGCTGGCGCTCGGATTGGTGCTGACCATGGGGTTGTTTTATGCCTCCAACTTCGTGATGCCCTGGTTCTACCGGGAAGCCTCGCGCACGGTGCAGACGGACCTGATCACCGCCCTGGTGGCCCAGTTGGACAAGCGGCAGCCCTACACGCTGGGCAAGGACAAGGTGGTGATCTACGCCGACCGGGCGGAGCAGCATGCGATCACCGATGCCATCGCGGAAAAGGTGGGCGGGTCCGTTCGTCCCAGCAAGCTCATCGTGTTGCAGGGCGTGGCCCTGGGCATGCTGGACGACGAAGGCCACATGCGTTCCGACGCCACCGCCCGGCAGGCCAACCTGCTGGTGTTCAACGATCCCGATACGGATGCTTCATGGGTGACGATCCTGCTGGAGCAGGCGATGTATTTCGACGCGACCCAGGGCACGCTGGGTTACCTGGAGCGGTCGGTGGCGCCCACCATTGATATTCCATCACCGTTTCGCGATCACGTGGAGTTTCTCGATCTGCCGCGTCTGCGGCGGTTGCGGGTGGAGCCGGACGGATTTGACGAGGTTCGCCGCCAGACGCGAGAGCTGGTGGATGCGGTGACGCGCGAGCGGCTGCTGGAGGCGGTCATTCAAAGTCTGCGTCAGGGGCCGCAGCGGGTGGTCACGCTCATGAGTCCGCGCACCGGCGAACGATTTTTGATCCGGGCCCCGCATGTGCGGCGAAAGGAAAATGAACTACTGCTGACCAGCGAAGGCGATCAGCGCGTGACGATCGAGCAGGAGCAGCAGGGCCAGATCAAGCGTCGCTACGAAGCGGTGCAGGCGACCATGCGTATCGATGAAGACAGCCAGGGCGAAGAGCCGACCCTGCTGATGAAGCTCAGTGAGGTGCGGGTGTGGGACGTGCGGGCGGCGGACGTGCTGGCCGAGCACGAGACGTACAACACGCTGCCGGCCATGACCTGGCCGACCAAGATGCTGGGCAAGCCGCGCGACGAGATTCTTTCGGCTGAGATTCTGGCCGAGGCCCAGCAGCCGCGCTATCAGCAGGGCGGCAACCGCGGCCGCACGGTGATTGCCGCCACCCGACGCCTCAAGAGCACGTTGACCGAATTGGGCAAACGCATCAGCGCCCAACTGCACAGCCGGGCCGCCTCGGCGGTGTCCTGCTCGTTGCTGCTGCTGCTGGGTTCGGTGCTGTCGATGAAGATGAAGCAGCAGATGCCGCTGGTGGTTTACTTCTGGAGCTTCATGCTGGCGATCGTGACGCTGGTGATCATCTACACCGGCAACAACCTGGTGCAAAGCGAAGACCTGCCCCTGGCGGCGTGCCTGGGCGTGCTGTGGTTAGGTAATGTCCTGCTGGCGGTGGTCACGGGGACGGTGTATTGCCGGTTGGCGAGGAATTGAGGTTAGGGAGTAGGGAATAGGCAGTAGGGAGTAGGGTTTGGGATGCGGAGCAAACTTGTGACAACAAACCCTACTGCCTACTGCCTACTGCCTACTGCCTGCACAGAATGAAAACCCTGGATCGCTACATCATCCGCCTCTTCCTCATCAACTTCGTCATTCTGACGGCGGTGTTGATGTCGCTGTTCGTGGTGGTGGATCTGATTGTCGATCTGGATGAGTTTCTCAAGGCGGGCGAAGCGTTTCCCACCATGATCGGCGGGCGGTGGGGCGGCACGTTGTGGGCCGTTGCCGGCTACTACGGGCCGCTGCTGCCGCTGCTGTACAGCTACTTCTCCGGGTTGCTGGTGGTGGGGGCGATGGGCTTTACGCTCAGCGCCATGCAGCGCAACCGCGAGCTGCTGGCGATCGTGGCCAGCGGGGTGAGCTTGTTTCGCATCACGGCCCCCATTCTCGCGGTGGGCATTGCGCTCAACGCCCTGGTGCTGCCGGTGCAGGAGTTTGTGATTCCTCCGCTGATTCAGCAGCTTTCGCGCAGCAAAAGCAGGCTGTCCAAGACCCACATCGCGGATCGTCCGATTTATCTGACAGCCGACGAGCACGGCAATCTGCTCAGCGCCATGCGCTTCGATCCGCAGCGCGGCCGGCTCGACGACGTGACCATCATCGAGCGCGGTGAAGACCGCCTTGAGCATCGCCACGTGCGGGCGGGGTCCGCTGCTTGGGATGGGGAGAACAGTCGGTGGGATCTCTACGGTTCGCAGGCGGTGTCGCCTTCGCCCAATTCCGAACTGAGCGAGATGTACAGCGAGGCCGAGACGGTCGATTACTTCCAGACTGAACTGTCGCCCACGTTGCTGCGGGCCCGTCAGCAGGCGGTGACCATGCGACTGCTGTCGCTTTCCAGTCTGCAGGCACTTCAACACAACGCGGCCGTGGACGATCAGCAGCGGGCCCAGATCACGCAGGTGCTCTGGTCGCGTTTCAGCATGCTGGTGGTCAACGTGCTGGTGCTGGTGCTGGTGTTGCCGCAGTTTCTGGTGAAGCTGCCGACGCACTTCGTGGCCCAGGCAGCCAAGGCAGCGGTGATGTCGATCGGCGCCTGGGGCTCGGCCCTGCTGACCGTGCAGGTTTCGACAAACCTCAATCCGGTGGCCTCCGCGTGGCTCTCGGTGGTGATCCTGCTGCCGCTGTCGGCCTGGATGCTGCAGAAGGTGGAGAGTTAGGGGGTAGGGAGTAGTGAGTAGGCAGTAGGGTTTGCAATTCCCGTTGATCACCGTGTTCGAAACCCTAATGCCTACTGCCTACTCCCTACTGCCTATCTCTGCTATCCTGATTCCATGAATCGCATTGACCAGATTTTCGCTGATTTACGAGCATCCGGCAGCCAAGCGCTGATGCCGTACCTGACGGCGGGTGATCCGGATATCGCCACCACCGGGCGGCTGATCGACGCGGCGGCGGAGGCGGGGGCGGCCATCTGCGAGATCGGCTTTCCCTTTTCCGATCCGATCGCTGACGGGCCCGTGATCGAAGCCTCCATGACCCATGCGCTCGACCAGGGCCTGAGGGTCGAGCAGGTGCTGGCGATGGCGGCCGAAGCGCGCAAGCGGCATCCCAAACTCGGGCTGATGGCCATGCTCAGCTACTCGATCGTTTACCGTTGGGGGTTGCAGCGTTTCGCGACCCAGGTGAAGGCGGCTGGTTTCGACGGCTTGATCCTGCCCGACCTGCCGCTGGAAGAAGTTGCCGCTGCGGCGCAAGCGGTGAAGGCGGAAGGGCTGGTCCTGAGCATGCTGATCGCGCCGACCAGCGATGACGATCGCGCTGCGCACATTGCCGGCCAATGCAGCGGTTTCGTCTATGTGCTCAGCCGGGCGGGCATCACCGGTGAGCGGGCGGAGTTGCCCCCGGAATTGTCGCAGCGCATCGATCATCTGCGCGGCATCACGAAGTTGCCGCTGGCGGTGGGTTTCGGCGTCAGCACGGCCGAGCACGTGCGGCAGGTCACGGTCGTGGCCGATGCGGCGATCGTCGGCTCGGCGGTGATGCGGCGGGTGGCGGAACATCGAGAGGCCGGCCCCGATGCGGTGGTCGAATCCGTGCGGACGTTCCTGGGCGAACTGATGCAAGGCGTAGAGCATAGAGCGTAGAACGTTAAGGACAACACGCCCCACGCCCTACGCTCTACGCCTCACAAAACCATGGAGGTCGCGATGGGGCAAAGTGGCCGCCTGCGAACACTGGGTTTGATGGCGAGCACAGCCTGGGCCCTGTCGCTGCTGGTGCTGGGCATGTATCTGTGCCGATGGATGGCGGTCATGCCCGGCCTGGCGGTGACGGCCATGGGTTATTTCGTGCTCATGGATCATGTGCTGGACGATCTGGTCAAGCCGGTGAAGACCGACGTGACCGGATTGCTGAAGCTGACGGCGGCACTGCTGATGCTGATGGCGGGCGCGTGTACGTTGTGGCAATGGTGGAGTATCTTGTAGGCAGTAGTGAGCAGGCAATAGGCAGTAGGGTATCGAATGCGAGGCAATCCCAGGACAGCGGACCCGATTGCCGACTGCCTTTTCAACCAGTGAGGCAACACAATGATGCGACGATTCAGCGTGATGATGGCGGCCGGGTGTCTGATCGGTATGGCTGCACAAGCGCCGGCCCAGACGGCAAGCGACGGTTGGCTCTCGGGGCAGCGTACGGCTGCGCAACTGCTGTCCGACCGCATGGCGATGCAGGGCGTGGCCACACTGGCCGGACAGGCCGAGCCGACCCCCGAGCAACTGCTGCAGGCCCGGATGCTGTTCGACCTGGCCCTGGAGCAGGACGGCGAGGACGCGGAGCTGTGGCACCTGCGGGCGGAACTGGCCGGCCTGGAGAAGGACCAGGACAAACAGTACGAAGCCCTGCGCAATTATTCTCGTCTGCGCCCCGGAGATGATCTGGCCCAGTTGCGACTGATCGTGCAGCGGGTCGAACAGGAGCAGACCGTTGACGCCCGGGTGGCGATGATCGACAAGCTGCTGTCGTCCCCGCAGGCTTCCAGCCTCACGACCGAGTTGCGCTCGCGCCTGGCTTCCTACGCGGCCGGGGCTGCCAAGGAGATGGGTAACGATCAGGCATTCGCTTCCTGGCTCAAGCAGGCCCTGCAACTGGATCCTTCCAACATCGCGGCTGCCAACATGACTTACCAGTTGACGCAGGATCGCAATTCCGATGCGCTGCACGTCGGTTCCGCCCTGGTGTACATGCTGCGCTGCAATCCCGCCGACCCGGCGGTCCGGTTGAGCATGGCCCGTTTCCTGCTGGGACAGCGTGACTTCAGCGATGCGCTCGATCAGTACAACATGACTACGCAGTTGTCACGCTCGGCACTGCCCATGAACGACTGGCTGCAGATGCTCACCGTCATGGTCCAACTCGGTGAGACGGAAAAAGTCCTGACCAGCATCGAACAGACGCGCCAGCAACTCGAGCAATATCATCAGTACATCAAAGAGCACCCCGAGGTGGTGAAACCCGACGCCGAGCCGATACCGGACATGCCGCTGGCCGCTGACATCATCCGCGTGGCGGTGTTGCAGCATCAAGGCCGCACCGAAGAGATGCAGAAGGCGTTCGATGATTTGTATGAGCGTCTGGGCGGCACGGACAAGCCGGAGGTTCGCGCCGAATTGCTGCTGGCTGCCGCGATGTTCGATCAGCAGAAGGACGCGGTCACGGCTGCGGCTGCGGATACGGCCATCGATGAGCGAACGCGCCAGCAACTGTCGGGTTGGCTTGCCCTGCACGCCGGTGACACCGCCAAGGCTGCCGAGTTGTTCGAGCCGCTGATCAACGACTCGGCCGCAGCCGCCTACGGTCACGCCCAGGCCCAGGGCGATCCCGCCCAGCGTTTGCAGAGGCTCAACGCGCTGGTGGACCAGTGGCCCGGGCATCCCCTGGCCATGATGGCCCTGTTCGATCTGGATGCCGCTCAGCAACCGATCGAGCCGACCGCCACGGCCCAATCGGTGATGGCACTGGTGCAGAAGTTCCCCAAGCGCTTGTGGATGACCGATCTGCAAACGGCGCCCTGGGTGTCGATGCGCATCAAGGTCGATCCCAAGTCGGCGCACTATCTCGAGCCGATCGACATCGAGGTGACGCTGCGCAACACTTCGGGCGTCAAGCTGGAGATCGGGCCGCAGACGGCTCTGCCCACGCGGTTGTGGCTGACGATCGAGCCGTCGATGAACGGTCAGTCGCTTGGTCCGCAAGCGCCGATCGTGATGGACCTCGGCCGCAAGCTGGCGCTGGAGGCCAACGGCACCTTGACGCTGCATCTGCGCGTGGATCGTTCGCTGTTCGGCTTGTTGCTCTCGGCCAACCCGGCATCAACGCTTAACTGGCGCATCAATGCCATGCTCGACCCGCGCGGCAACGCTTACGGCGGCATCGAGGTCGGCGCGGCCGGTGCTTACGCCACGCTCACCGCCCTGGTGGTCTATGGCGTGCCGGTGACGGCGGCCAATATCGACCTGTGGCTGGACGACCTGGCCAGCGACGATGCCACGACCCGGTTACGGGCCATCGGCCGGCTGATGTTCGCATCCGGTCACGTGCCGCCGGATGTTGACGGTGGCCCCGATGTGATCGTCAGTCGGATCGTGGATGCGGTGGAAGCCGCCTTCGCCGGGATGGACCGCGTGGAGCAGTCGTGGACGGTCAGCCAGTTGGAGTTGGCCGGCGATCATGCCGATCAGTTCAGCGCGGTGACCAGTCTGGCCGAGCGCAGCGATGATCTGTTGATTCGGCTGCCTTACATCATCGCACGGGCGGACAGCGCTGACAGCAACATCCTGCTGGCTGCCCTGCGCAGCGACAATCCGTCGATTCGCCAGTTCGCCGAAGCGGCCAAAACTTCACTGGAGCGAGCCGCGGAAGCCCGATCCGAGCGCGAGCGGCAGGCAGCGGAGGCAGCCAGGAATGCAGGGCAATGAACCGACGGACGTATCTATTGCTGTTCGATATCGACGGCACGCTGCTGCGCAGTGACGGCGTGGGCCGCGGCGCGATGCAGTCGGCCGCAGCCCGGTTGTTCGGCGATTCATTCAGCTTCCAGGGCGTGCCCTTTGCCGGCAATCTCGATCCGCTGATCTTCGCCGAGGCCGCCCAGCGTCATCAACTGGTGGGTGATGATCATCATGATCGTTTTCGTATTGCCTATGTGCAGGAGCTGAGCGAGTCGCTGAGCCGGCGGCCGCCGATTCCGCTGATGCCGGGTGTGATTGAGTTGCTGGATCGGCTCAAGGCAATGCCGCAGGTGGTGCTCGGTCTGCTCAGCGGCAATTACGCGGAAGCCGCCCCGCTGAAGCTCGCGGCCGCGGGCATCAACGTCGGCGACTTTGCCATCACCGCCTTCGGCGACGAGGGTTCCCTGCGCAAGGATCTGGTCGCTCTGGCCATGCATCGCTACGAGCGCAACCGGGGTGAGCCGATCGATCCGCGCTGCGTGCTGGTGATCGGCGACACGCCGCGCGATATTGAAGCGGCCCGGGCTCACCACTGCCTGGCCGTGGGCGTGGCGACCGGCGGCCACAGCGTTGAGGAACTGCAAGCATGCGGCGCAAACCTGGTGCTGGACGACTTCGCGCAGCCTGAACCGCTGCTGGCGCTGTTGAAAGATTAACTCGTAATGCCATGTACCGTGGCAGAATGTTCAGCGTGCGAGCTTGCTCGCACAACGCCGAGCAAGGTCGGCGGCTAAACGGGGCTAAATCTGCACGTTGTCCACTTTGGTGTTGACAGCACAGCCCAAGGCGCTGCGCAACTCGCTGATCTGGCTGCGCATGGTCTGCTGAAAGGCGATGGCGTCGGCGCTGTGGAGGACGAGATTGGCGCCGAGTTTGGACCAGCGGATCTCGCTTGCCAAGCCCCGCTCGGGGAAGATCAGGTGAATGCCTGCCGCCACCCCGCC
>CAYYGM010000149.1:0-10061 GCA_964471555.1 uncultured Phycisphaeraceae bacterium | reverse complement strand
TTGCGCGACTTGCGAAAAAACGACAAATGCTGGCCAGCTTGTGCGCGCCGGTGACAAGTTGCGAAAGAAAGCACGTAGCACCGCATGTCAATGCGGTGCCCTGTTGAATGACGTTGCGTTACTTACTGTATGGACGTGCGAGCACAAGGAGGGCACCGCATTGACATGCGGTGCTACTTTGGCAATGACGCGCGTGGTCAGGCGATCAGCACGATCTCCACGGCTGCGGGGCCGTGGACACCTTTGACCAGTTCGCCTTCGATGTCGGCGGTTTTGCTGGGGCCGCTGATCAGGACCAGGCTGGAGGGTAACTCTGGCGGGGGCCAGCAGTCGAGCAGGTCGGGGGCGATGTCGGCTGAGCGCAGCAGGGCGATGTGCAGCGGGGGGACCAGGGAGATGGCGCGGGATTGCTCGGGGCCGGCGCGGCAGATGAGACTGCCGGACTCGGCCAAGCCGTCGGCGTCGCTGATGCCGGCATCGAGGGTGAACGGATCGCACGTTCGCCAGTCGAGACAGTCGTGACCGGCCGCGGTTAGTGCGGCGCTGTCCATGTGCGACGAAGCGTTGGCGATGCGCTGGGCGTGGTGCGATTGGAGAATCTCCAGCACCCTCTGCGTCACTTGCTCCTGCCGGCAGCGATGCACGGTCATGCCCAGTTTGGTAGCGCGTTCGGTGAAAAGCTGCGGCAGGTCCGCATCCGCAAAGCCGATGCGCATCACCGCTTCATCGACCCCCGGAAGTAGAGGAGGCGCGTCGGTTCGACCTTCCGGGGGGCCCAGTGCGGCGCGGATGCGGGTCAGCATGGCTTGCAGGTTGTCAGTTTCGCTGCTCATCGCGCCACCATTGTCGGAAGTTGCGTTTGGCGGGACTGGGCATGTCGCGCACGTCGGTCCAGTTTTTCAAGGGGCCCATGCCTTTGCTCACATAACCATCGCGGCTGCGCAGCATCAGCTTCTGCATCAGCATGCCCATGCGGTACGTCCAACTGTATTTGAGCGACCAGGCCCAGGCTCGCATCAGGAATCGTTCGCGCCAGTCGGTGATCCTGGTCTGCACCATCACGCGACGCTGGCGGATCAGTTGCTCGGGGATGTTGATCTTGACGGGACAGACTTCGTAGCAGGCGCCGCAGAGTGAGGATGCGTGGGGCAGGTCGGGATAATTTTCAGCCAACTTCATCACGGGGGTGAGGATGGCGCCGATGGGTCCGCAATAGACGCTGCCGTAGGCGTGGCCGCCGGCTTTGCGATAGACAGGGCAGGCGTTGAGGCAGGCGCCGCAGCGGATGCAGCGCAGCATTTCGCGCGTCTCAGCTTCCAATGCTTTGGTGCGGCCGTTGTCGAGCAGGACGATGTGCAGTTGCTCGGGGCCATCGCACTCGTGTTCCTTGCGGGGGCCGGTGATGATGTGGGTGTAGCAGGTCATGGGCTGGCCGGTAGAGGAGCGGGCCAGGAGTTTGAGCATGACGGCCAGGTGTTTCATGGATGGGACGAGTTTTTCGATGCCGACGAAAGCGATGTGGGTGCCGGGCATGCTGGTGCACATGCGACCGTTGCCCTCGTTGGTGCACAGCACGAGACTGCCGGTGTCCGCCACCAGGAAGTTGCCGCCGCTGATGCCGAGATCCGCCTGGCGGAATTTTTCGCGCAGGTGTTTGCGGGCGATCATGGTCAATTCGGTGGGGTCTTCGCAGTAATCCACGCCCAGCACGCGCTGAAAAGCGCGGCCCACCGCGGTGCGATCCTTGTGGATCATGGCGGTGACGATGTGCGACGGCGCATCGTGATCGATCTGCAGAATGAACTCCGCCAGGTCGGTTTCGATGGTCTCGATGCCCGCGGCTTCCAAGGCCGGCAGCAGGGCGATTTCCTCGGTGGCCATCGATTTGCTCTTGACGCACAGCTTGCAGCCGCGCTGGCGAGCGATGTCGATGGCGATGGCGTTGGCCTGGGCGGCGTCGGCGGCGAAGTGGACCTGCACCCCGGCGGCGGTGGCGCTTGCGACGAATTGCTGGACGTAGAAATCCAGATGATCGAGCGTGTGCTGCTTGATCTGTCCAGCCAGTTTGCGGGCGTCTTCCGTGCGATCACCGAAAACATCCATCAGGGCCTGCCGCCGATCATCAACTTTCCTGCGTGTGGCGTTGTTGACGAACTGCTGCAACTGCACATCGCGCACGGCGGTCCTGGTCCGCGCGTGCATGTCGTACGGCAGTGGGGGGAAGAGGATGTCGTGGGCGCTGGAGGTCATGGTTGGGAGGTGTCTCGCGGAGGCCGCGGAGAGCGCGGAGAAGTTGGATATAGATCATCAGCCCCGTTGACGATACGGGTAAGGCCGTCAATCAGACGGGTTGTGTTGAAATTGATGAGATAGCCCAGGCGCCAGCCGCCCAGTTTCAGGTATGTCAGCGTGGTTTTGCGGAAGACGTTGGCCATGGATTCGACAGATTTCAGTTCAATGAGCACGGCATTTTCAACCAGCAGATCAACTCGAAAACCAACGCCCAGGGGTTGGCTGTCGTAATCAACGTTGATGGGCACCTGTTTCTCAACGCGAAGTCCTTGCTTGTTTAACTCGATCGCCAATGCCGCTTCATACACAGATTCGAGAAGTCCCGGCCCCAGCGCGGAATGCACCTTGATGGCTGCATCCACGATCTGCCCGCCAATTTCATTCTCATTCATCGTGCATTTCTCCGCGCTCTTGGCGGCCTCCGCGAGACACCTACTCCTTTTCCATCAGCCCCATGCCCTCGGCGATGATTTCGGCCAGGCTTTTGAATTTGACATCGCAGCCGGCGCGGTGGCAGGCGCCGCTGATGTTCAGGGCGCAGCCGGCATCGTTGACGATGACGGTGTCGGCGTTGCTTGCGCGGATGGCGGCCACCTTGTCGTCGACCAATGGGCCGGAAACTTCGGGGAACTTGAGTGCGAAGGTGCCGCCGAAGCCGCAGCATTGATCGCGGTGGTTGAGTTTCACGTGTTCGAGGCCGGCAATCTGGTCCATGAGGCGGTCGGCCTGGCCGGTCATGTTGATGCCGCGCAGGTGGCAGGCTTCGTGAGCAGTGACTTTGCCTTGCCACTGCACGCCGAGTTGGCGCAGATCGACGTTGAGCACGCGGAGCAGGAACTCCATGAACTCGTAGGTCTTGTTCGCCAGCTTCTGCACCTGGGCCAGTTCGGCGGGATGATTCTCGAACAGGTGCGGATATTCGCAGCGGACCATGGCGCAGCAGGAGCCGGAGGGCGTGACGACGTAGTCGTCGTCGGCAAAGACGCGGACCATGCGGCGAGCCAGATCGCGGGCATCGTCATGGAAGCCGTTGTTGTACATGGGCTGGCCGCAGCAGGTCTGCTCCTGCGGGAAGCGCACGGTGCAACCGAGCTTTTCCAGGACGCGCACCACGGCCATGGCGGTGCGGGGATAGAAAGACTCGGTCAGGCAGGTCACGAACAGTGCCACGCGCATGGGGGGCAAGTGTACGAGATCGGGATCGAAGGTGAAAGGAGGAACAGGGTGATGGGGGCTGACAGGCCGACTGAAATCGGCACGCCGCATCAGGCCCCGCGCTGGCGTTGGATCTGCTGACGTTGCAGGCCGGTGGTGAAGTGGACGATGCGGTCCTCGAACTTGTGGCGCTGATGGGCTTGCTCGAAGTTGAAGGCAATGCCCAGGTGCAGCTTGCCGCCGCCGACTTTCTCGGTGCGTGAGAGTACGGCCGGCACATCCAGGGGGCGGGGGTCGCCGGGTATTCGAAAGACGCAGCGCAGGGTGAGTCCCGGCTTGAGCCAGTGTGCCAGTTGACTGCGGGCATCGATGCGCAAGCCCATGCCGCCGCCGCTGATGTCATGCAGCTTGGCTTCAAAGCAGTCGCGGCCGTGGGCCTTGTCCAGGTCGCCGATGGGTAGTGGGGCCTCGTCGGCGGGCGATCCGGTGGGGACCACATGCACGGTTTCCAATCCGCAGCCGGCCGCATCGACACGGTAGAAGCGTCGCCTCTGCGCGGACCAGACTTTTTCCGGGGGGCTGAGGCGCAGGGCGTGAACGACGGTGTCTTCGTTGAGCAGGTAGCGCAGCTTGCCCTGCACCGTGCAGCGGCCGCCCCACCATTGCGAGCCGTCGGGCAGGAAGAGGTCCACCCGGGCCCCGTTGCGACAGAGGTTGGATATCCCGTGCTTCAACGGGCGCTGCACCAGCAGGGTGCCGTCGGGGCCCAGCGCCAACAGGCGCGAGGCGAAGCGCGGCGGAGCACTGGCCTCATCACCGTCATAGCTTTTGCCCAACGTCAACCGTCCATTGCGCACGACAGCTTCACTGAGCACACGCTTCCAGGCGTGCTGAATGAATTCATGTCGGCTCTGGGGGGGACGCTGTTGGGCCACGCGCGGGACCTCCCATGCTTTATCGGCACGAGCGCGGGGCCGCTTGATCGGGAGCGGATAACTTCGGATGCAAATAAGCAGGAAAACGGAACGGGCAATTCTCAATTCCCAATGCCCAATGCCCAATGCTCAATTCCCAATTGTCCGGCTCCGGGCCTTATTGGGCCTTGGTCATTGGTCATTGGCCTTGGTCACGTCGTTATCTTTCTGGGGGTGCAGATGGATGTCGCCCCGCAGCAGGACCAGGGAGCCGAGCAGGCCGTAGAAGACCAGGTAGAGGCGGAAGAACAGCAGCATGGCCACCACTTGGTTTTTCTCCTGCGGGCTGTTGGCCGACAGCATCGCCACCGCCAGCGCTTCCATCACGCCCAGCCCCTGATAGGTCATCGGCAGCGTTCCCGAGCCCAGCACCACCGGCAGCACTGTCAACATCAACAGCCAGGGCGTTTGCAACCCCAGGGCGTAACCCGCCATTGCCGTGGCGCTGATTTCCACCGTGTGCATCGTCAGGCTCACCCCCATCGCCAGCGCCAGCGTGGGCAGGTTGTGCTGATAGGACACCGCGGCGTGGCTGAATTTACTGAGCGGATGCGTCGGCGGCAGCTTGCGCTTCAGGCGTCCCAGTCCCAGTTTCCGCCGCAGCCCGGGCGAAAAGTACACCAGCAGCACCAGAGTCAGCACCGCCAACCCGCACCAGATGATGATCGTCACCTTGCGGGCCAGCGGATGATCGAGCATGGTCAGCCCGGCCAGACCTGCCAGCAGGAACAGGGCGACAAAGCCGACGCCGCGATCGAAGACGATGCTCATGATCGCCGCGCCGCGTTGCCCGCTACCTTTGGCGGCATAGTAGGCCCGCACCACGTCGCCGCCGGTCATGCCCGGCAGGCAGAAGTTGAAAAACAATCCCAGCAGGTTCAGCCGAAACGCCCGGGCGTAGCTGACATGCAGGCTGCGGCAGCGCATCAGCATCCACCAGCGCAGCGCCTGGCCCAGCGGCAGCAGTCCGATCAGCAGCAACCCACCGGCCAGCAGGTGCCAGTGCGCTTCGTGCAGGAGGGTCAGCACGCCGGGATGCACCTGGCCGTCGACCACGCTGTCGCGCCAGGTGATGGCGTAGAGGATGTACGCGATACCCGCCGCGGCGATCAACAGACGCAGGATGATCAGCACCCAGCGTTTCACGTTGGTGGATTGTCCTGACTGCGTTGGAGATTGGTCCGTGGCACGCACGCAATTTATCGAATTGTCCGCCGCTTCGCCCGGGAGGCCACGTGCTGGACGATGCGCTGCCGGTTGGTGTCGCGTTCGCATTGACGTTTCGGAACGGGCGTTTAGCCCTCGCGGCCACGCGGGGGATGCCCGGCCAGGCGGCCGGGGCTAAACACAACCCGCCGATCGGAAATCATCGATGGATGTCATGCTACGGCGTGGCGAGGGTCGCCTTGTATTGCAGCTTGGCGATGGCATCGATGATCGACTGTGACGGAGGGGCGTCGGCGGCGTCAGCGATCACCCAGGCTTTCTTCTGTTCCAGATTCACGCTCACCTTTTTGACCTGCGGCAGGGCGGCGATGTTGGCTTCGATCGTCTCCACGCAACCCATGCACACCATGCCCTCAATGTCGAACGTCATCAGCGTTTCGCCATCGCCGGCTTCCAGCGGCTCGGTCAACAGGCCGATCGACGCGGCGGTGACTTCCCCTTCCGGGGGCGGGGGCGGCGAGGGTTCTTCGTGTTTGCAGGCGGTGAATGCCGGCAGCAACAGAATCAGGGTTGCGGTCAGTGTCAGCGTTCGCATGGCTGTCACTCCTAAAAGTATATCGGAATTCACCCCAGAGAGCACAGAGGGCGCAGAGTTCTTAAACATGGCTTCAAGGCACGTTGTTTCTTCTCTGTGACCTCTGTGTCCTCTGCGCTGAGCTTCCTGGGCTTAGTCCGTGGATTGATTGATGCGGGACTGGGCCATCTTCGCAGCCAAGCGGATGGCGGCTTTCAAACTGCCGGGGTTGGCTTTGTTCTTGCCGGCTATGTCGAAGGCGGTGCCGTGATCGACGCTGGTGCGAATGATGGGCAGACCGAGCGTGACGTTGACCGCCTCATCGAAGGCCAGCATCTTGATCGGGATCAGACCCTGATCGTGATACATGGCCACCACCAGGTCGAAGTCGCCCTTGATGGCGCGGTGGAAGAGCGTGTCGGCTGGATAAGGCCCGGTGGCGTTGATGCCGTGCTGGCGGGCGGCTTCGATGGCGGGTGCGATCAGGCGGGCTTCCTCGTCGCCGAACTGGCCGTTCTCGGATGCGTGTGGGTTAAGCCCGCACACAGCAATGCGCGGCTGCTTGTAACCGAGCCGCACCATCGCCTCGTGCCCCAGGTCGATCGGGTCATACACCGCGCCGATGGTCAGCACATTGCGCACGTCCATCAGCGGCAGATGAATGGTGGCCAAAATGACATTCAGTTGCGGAGCGTTGAACATCATGGCCACGCGCTTGGACCTGGTGCGGTGCTGCAGCATCTCGGTGTGCCCGGGGAAGCGGCAGCCGGCCATGAGCCAGGACTCTTTGCAGATCGGGGCGGTGACGATGGCGTCGATGCCGCCGTCGGCATGGCAGCGCCCGGCTGCGGCGATCGCGTCATCGAGGAAGCGCAGCGAGGCCATGCCCCCCTGTTTGCTCGGCTGATGCGCGGTGCCGAGCATGGAGTATTCGTCGTAATCCAGCACCACCACCGGGTGCATCAACTCGTGAGCGGCTCGGGCCGAGTCATGCTGCAAGCGCCACCAGAAGCTGTCGATCTCCGCCATGTCCGCGGCATAGGCCAGCAGCTCGTTCATGCCGAAGATGACGAAGCGCCCCAAGGCGCGGATGGCGGGGTCGGCCAGCGCCTTGACCACGACCTCCGGCCCGACGCCGGCCGGCTCGCCCATGGTGATGCCGATCACCGGCAGATTGTTGGCTGACTCGGCCATGCCGACATCGTAGCAAGGGTGATTGGAAATGGCAGATGGCAGATGGCAAATGGTTCGGATGGCGGGCGAAATGGGTTTGAACCATCTGCCATCATCCATTTGCCATCTGCCATTACAATACCGTCATGTCGAACGATGGACCGCTGGACGTGGCTGTGATCGGAGTGGGACGCATGGGCCGGCATCACGCCCGGACTTATGCCGCGATGGAGCAGGCCAACCTGGTGGGCGTGGTGGACGCTGACAGCGAGCGGGCCGCGACGGTCGCCGATGAATACGGCTGCCGCGCGTTTGCCAGCACGGAGGATCTGTTGCGCGAGTATCCCCATCTTCCGGGGGTGACGGTGGCGGTGCCCACGCAATATCACGAAAGTGCAGCCGAGCCGTTGCTCAAGCGCGGCATTGCCTGCCTGATCGAAAAGCCGCTGGCGCCCACCATGCAACAGGCCAAGCGCCTGGCGGAACTGGCTGCCTCCTGCGGCGTGGTGTTGCAGGTGGGACACACCGAGCGCTTCAACCCGGCGGTGCGAGCGGTGGCGGCCATGGACCTGACAGCCCGTTACATCGAAGTCGATCGCGTCAGCCCCATGACCTTCCGCAGTCTCGACGTGGGCGTGGTGATGGACATGATGATCCACGACCTGGACATCGTGCTGATGCTGGCCCGCAGTCCGATCAAGAAAGTCGATGCCACCGGCGTCGCGGTGCTGGGCGAACATGAAGACGTGGCCAGCGCCCGCATCGTGTTTGAAAGCGGTTGCGTGGCGAGCATCACGGCCAGTCGCCTGGCGTTCAAGACGCAACGCAAGCTGCGCCTGTTCAGCGAGGATGCTTACGTCAGTCTCGACTACCAGGCCCGCAGCGGCACCGCCATCCGCCGCACGCCCGGCAACGTTGATGCCCTCAACAACATGCGCAGCGAACTGGCAGCCGGCCGCGATCTGACTGATCTGGACTGGTCGCAGGTGGTCAGCATCGAAAATCTGACCATGGACCTGCCGCCCGGTGAGCAGGATCCGTTGACGGCCGAGCTGCGCAGTTTCCTGGATGCGGTGCGCACGGGCACATCGCCCAAGGTGGACGCCGAGGCCGGCTACTTCGCGGTGGCGGCTGCCGAGCAGGTGGTGGCGGCGATACAGGCCCATGTGTGGAAAGGACTTGAGGGAAAATTCGAATGACGAAATTCGAAATTCGAAACAATGACGAATGCTCGAATGACGAAACTCAGAACATTCGTCATTCGTCATTCGGACATTAATTCGTCATTCGAATTTCGTCATTCGAGTTTCCGCGCATGCGGCTTTCGTCATTTGAGTTTTCCCCCATGACTCTTCTGTTACTGCTCATCCTCCCTTTTCTCCTGGCCGCCAGCGGGTTTTTCTCCGGCTGCGAGACGGCGCTGTTCAGTCTCAGCCGCCATCAGCGGGCGCAACTGGCACGCGACAAGCGGCTGACGGCCGTGACCATCACCACGCTGCTGTCCGAGACGCGCGGGCTGCTGATCACGCTGCTGCTGGGCAACATGACGATCAACGTGGTCTATTTCGCGGTGACCACGCTGCTGGTGATCCAGTGGCGCAACGACGGGCGCATCGGGCCGGCCGGTTCGACGGCTCTGGCCGGCGCGGCGCTGCTGCTGATCGTGCTGTTCGGGGAAGTGCTGCCCAAGCTGGTGGCGGCCCGTTTGACGCTGGCGTGGTCAACGCTGCTGGCGGTGCCGCTGTGGATGGTGCACCGGGTATTGAGTCCGCTGCGCCTGTTCTGCCAGGCGTTCATCATCACGCCGCTGGCCCGACTGATCGCCCCGCGACACAAGCCGCCGCAGTTGTCGGTCGAGGAGTTCGAGTCGCTGCTGACTTTCAGCCAGCGGGGCGGCGCCATCGATGCCAACGAAGAGCAGTTGCTGCAGCAGGTGGTGGAGCTGGGGCAGATGAAGGTGCGCGACCTGATGACGCCGCGGGTGGACATTGTGGCCCACGACCTGGCGGACACGCCCGAGGCGCTGCTGGGTCTGATTCGCATCACGCGCCTGCGGCACGTGCCGGTGTACGAGGAAAACCTGGACACGATCGTGGGCTTCGTTTATTCGCGGCAGGTGCTGCTCAGTCGGCCGCAGACTTCGCAGCAGGTGCGGCAGTTGATTCGCGCGGTCAACTACGTGCCCGAACTGCAGCGGGCGGACCAGTTGCTGGCCCAGATGCGCAAGAACGCCTCGACGTTCGCCATCGTGGTCGATGAGTACGGCGGCACGGCCGGGTTGATCACGCTGGAAGACGTCGTCGAGCAGATGGTGGGCGAGATCCCGGGCGCGTTTGATGAACAGAATCGGCCGGAGGTCGAGCAGCTCGGGCACGGGCGCTGGCGCTGCGGTGCGGAGTTGCCGGTGCGCGAGTGGGCGGGCGTGTTCAAGCAGCACGCCACCAGCCGCCAGACGATCGATGCGTTGGACGTCGCCAGCACGGTGGGCGGCCTGCTGATGGCGCGCTTGGGGCGATTGCCGAAGGTGGGCGATCGGGTGATGGTGGGCAACGTGGCGCTGACCTGCGACCTGATGCGCGGCAAGCGCGTCGAGCGCGTGCTGATCGAATTGATGGACACCGCGAAGAACGGGACGGACGCCGATTCCGGCGGGGCGAGGCGTGCCTCAATACGGCCGGATTCGCAAAATACGCACGAGTCCAAGGAGTGGGCCGTCCGGGAGGCAG
>CAYYGM010000148.1:0-10110 GCA_964471555.1 uncultured Phycisphaeraceae bacterium | reverse complement strand
GGCGAAGGCGGCATCGGAACGGGAAAGTCGATCATTGGGTTGCGCTGCTGGCATAGGAATGAGCCATTGTAGCAGTCGCGTAAGCATTTCGGTTGGAGGGGGGTGTGGTTTTTAATTGACAAAGGCGTTTTGGCCGAATACATTACCATGTTCATGATGATGAATCCGTCCATGTCGCACGCCGGCAAGCTGGATCTGACGGTCCTGCTGCTTACCGTGTGCGCCGGATAGGGTTCGCAAGACAAGCTTGCGTTTTTCTCGCCCTGTCCGGCAAACCCGCGACAGGGCGTTTTTTTATGATTAACCGCACACGTTCACTGCCAGTCAGCTAAACCGATCGGAGACACCGCGATGTCCCAACCAGCCGCCACCATGATCCGCATCTTCGATACCACCTTGCGCGACGGCGAACAGTCGCCGGGTGCGTCGCTGAACCATGCGGAGAAGCTGGAGATCGCCCGGCAACTCGAGGCCATGGGTGTTGACGTCATCGAGGCCGGCTTTCCCATCACCAGCCAGGGTGACTTCGATGCCGTGCGGGCCATCGCTCAGGAGTTGAAACAGGCGACGGTCTGCGCGTTGGCGCGATGCGTGCCGCGCGACATCGACCGGGCGGGTGAAGCATTGAAGGATTGCGCTTCCGGGGGCGGGGGGCGCATTCACGTCTTTTGCGCCACCAGCAAGATTCACCGCGAACACAAGCTCAAAAAAGCCTTCGAGGAGATCATCCGCATCAGCGTTGAGAGCGTGAAGCAAGCCCGCCAGTACACGGACAACGTGGAGTTTTCCCCCGAGGACGGCTCGCGCACGGAGTTGGATTACCTGGTCGAAATCACGCAAGCGGTCGTCGAAGCCGGCGCCACCACGGTCAACATTCCCGACACCGTGGGCTATGCCGTGCCCGCCGAGTACGGCCACATCTTCAGCTATGTGCGGCAGAAACTGCCCATGCTGGACCAGCGCGACGTCTATCTTTCCGCGCACTGCCACAACGACCTGGGTTTGGCCGTCGCCAACTCCTTGTCCGCGGTGCAGAACGGCTGTCGGCAGGTCGAATGCACCATCAACGGCATCGGCGAACGGGCGGGCAATGCAGCGCTCGAGGAAATCGTCATGGCCCTGCGCACCCGCGGCGGTACGGAGGACTACTTCCGCGGCTTCGCCACGCGCATCAACGCCAAAAAGATTTATCCCCTGTCGCGCATGGTCAGCAGCCTCACCGGCCTGCAGGTGCAACGCAACAAGGCCATCGTCGGGCAGAACGCCTTCGCCCACGAGTCCGGCATCCACCAGGACGGCATGCTCAAACACGCCCGCACCTACGAGATCATGGATCCCCGCGATGTCGGCGTGCCCGAGAGCAAGCTGGTGCTGGGCAAGCACTCCGGCCGCCACGCCCTGCGCGATCGCATTGCCGAGTTAGGCTACTCACTCGACGACGAGATGCTCGACCGCGTGTACGACCGCTTCAAGCAGTTGGCTGACCGCAAGAAGGACGTCTTCGACGAGGACATCGAAGCGATGCTCGATGAACAGTTGGAGACCACGCGTTCCCTGTGGCAACTCGACAGCTTCGAGGTCACCAGCGGCTCGCAGATCACCGCCAAGGCCAAAGTGACGTTACGCGATTCGTCCGGTGACATGCGCAGCGAGGAGGGCGAAGGCGACGGCCCCATCGACGCCTGCTACTCCGCCATCCAGCGCCTCACCGGCGTGCACATCACCCTGGACAACTACACCACCCGCGCTGTGACCGGCGGCAAAGACGCCCAGGGCGAAGTGAACGTGCAGGTTGATCACCACGGCCGCAAGGTCCGCGGGCGCGGCGTGTCCACCGACGTGATCGAAGCTGCGGTCAAGGCCTATCTGAGCGCCATCAATCGCATTCGCACCATGGAATCCCGCAAAGTAGCCGCCACCACCATGAACGGCGACAACGACACCATGCAACCGAAAGCGGCCCAACCTTGAGCGCAGTTGAACCCAAGTCGGTCACGCTCAAGGACGGCCGGATGGTTGCTCTGCGCTCGCCGACGGAAGCCGATGCCCGGGCGATGATGGAATACCTCGATGTCGTTCGTCGCCAGACGCCGCACATTTACATGTGCCCGCAGGATCCACTGCCCACGCTGGAGCAGGAGATTGAATACGTCCGCAGCAGTCAGGGGCCCGATGCACTGTGCATCCTGGGTGAAGTGGACGGCCGCATCATCGCCATGGCGTCGGTTCGCCGTGAGACGCGCTTCAAGCTGCGGCATGTGGCGGTTTTCGGCATGACGGTGCTGGAGGAATTTCGCAACCAGGGGCTTGGCCGCGCAATGCTCGGTGAGATCATCGTTTTTGCCCGTGCCCATGCGGAGATTCTCAAGCTGCACATGGGTGTTTATCCCGACAATCCCCCGGCCATGGAGTTGTATCGCAAAATGGGTTTTGTCGAGGAAGGCCGGCTGATCCGGCACCTGCGCGAGCCGAGCGGCGAGTTTCACGACGAGGTCAAGATGTACTTGTGGGTCGGGTCGTATGAAAGACGCATAACGTGAGCTTCACACAGAGAATTGATGATCAGATTTCGCTGCGCCTGGTCGAGTTGCACCATGCCCAGGAGCTTTACGATCAGATTGAGCGCAACCGCGAACACCTTCGGCCGTGGTTCCGCTGGGCGCCGCACGTTATGGACGTTGATGAGGTTCGCCGCGAGATCAGCGACTGGCTGACCATGTTCGCCCAGACCGGCTGCTTCAGGGCATTCATCGATCTGGACGGCAGGTCGGCGGGTCTGGTCTTTTACCAGAACCCTGATGTGTCGAGTCGGCTGGTGGAAATCGGTTTCTGGCTGGATGCCGCCTGCGAAGGTAAAGGCTTGATGACCAAGTCGGCCGGTTTCCTGATGGATTACGCCTTTGCCGAGCTCGCCATGCGCCGCGTACAGATGAAAGCGGACGTGACCAACACACGCAGCCGGGCGGTGATCGAACGATTGGGGCTGACTTTTGAGGGCGTCATCCGCAGTGCATATCGCATGCCCGACGGGCGCTACGTGGACGCGGCGATGTACAGCATGCTCGACGAGCAATGGAAGGAGCGGGCACGATGAGCGGGTTTATCATGCCGGTGGATGATGAACTATCGCTGCGCCTGGCGGAGCCGCGCTTTGCGGATGAGCTTTACGCGGTGATCGAAGCCAATCGCGATCACCTGCGGCCGTGGATGCCGTGGGCCGATCAGACACGCGAGCAGTTGCAGGACTGGGCCCGGAAAACCGTTGAGAAATTTGCGGCTCAGACGGATGTCGCACTGACGATTCTGCGCCACGGCCGTGTCGTGGGCGGTTGCGGGCTGCACGGGCTGGGTTCGCCGCACCACTTTGCGGAAACAGGCTACTGGCTGGCGGCGGATGCCCAGGGCCGGGGCATTGTCACCCGTTGCCTGCGCGTGCTGCTGGATTACGCATTCGACGAGCGCGGCCTGCACCGGGTGCAACTGCATGCACTGCCGGAAAACGCACGCAGCCAGGCTGTGGCGCGGCGTCTGGGTTTCACCCGCGAAGGCGTCCTGCGCGAAACGGTCATGCACAACGGCAAGCACTGTTCGATGGTCATGTTCGGCCTGCTGGCGTCGGAATGGCGGCAGATGCGTGAAAGGAGTACGCCATGAAATGGAAGCTGATCGGCGATACGGGCCTCAAGGTTTCGCCACTGTGCATGGGGGTGATGACCTTCGGCTCCGATGCGGATGAACAGACCAGCGAAAAGATCTACATGCGTTGCCGCGAGGCGGGCGTCAACTTCTTCGACTGCGCCAACATTTATTCCGGAGGCCAATCGGAAACCATCCTGGGCAGGCTCATCAAGCCCGAGCGTGACAAGGTGATCATCACCAGCAAAGTCACCTTCGGCCCGCGCGATCCAGCCATGGGCCTGGCAGGCTATGGCTCGAGCCGGGCTCAGATCATGCACCACGTCGATCAAAGTTTGCAGCGCTTGGGCACCGATTACCTGGATTTCTATTTCCTGCATCACTTCGACGTTGACACCGCGCAGGAAGATTCCATGCGTGCCATGGACGACCTGGTTCGCAGCGGCAAGGTTCGCTACCCGGCGATCAGCAACTTCGCAGCGTGGCAGATCATGAAAGCGGTCGGTATCTGTCGGCATCACGGTTGGGCTGGGCCGCGCTTGCTTCAGCCGATGTACAGCCTGATCAAGCGGCAGGCGGAAAGTGAAATTTTCCCGTTGGCGCAAAGCGAAAAGCTGGGCGTGATCACCTACAGTCCGCTGGCCGGCGGCGTGTTGACCGGCAAGTACGGGCAGAAGAAATTCAGCGAAGTGGAAGGAAGACTCAAGACCAGTCGCCCCTATCAGCGCCGCTACGCCGACCTGCGCGATTACGAAGTCGCCGCCGAACTGGGACAAATAGCGCAGCAGCAGGGCGTGCACCCGGCCACACTGGCGATCGCCTGGGTGATGGCCAACCCTGCGGTCACCTGCCCGATCATCGGCGCCCGCAACCTGGAGCAACTGGAGCCGGCCTTGGCTGCGTTGGATTTTGCGATGTCGAACGAACTGTACAAGCAGCTTGCCAGCCTGACGCCGGCCCCAGCCCTGGCGACCGACCGCGAGGACGAGCGGGCGCTGCAGGTCGCCGGTCCGCTAACCGTTCGTTAACTTGCAACAGTAATACTGCTCAGGACTTAGATTCCAAAAGACAGGATTTGGCCGTCAGGAACTTTTCATCAGTGCCTATCGTATATGACCGATAGAATGTTGCAGGAGGTCGATTTTGGGCGATCAGGTTCGCTCCCACGTCAAATACTTCGTCCTCGACACTAATGTGCTGCTGCACAACCCGGCAGCGCTCTACATGTTCGACGACAACGAAGTGGTCATTCCCTTTGCGGTGCTGGAGGAGTTGGACGACTTCAAGGGCCGCAACGACGACGTCGGCCGCAATGCCCGCGAGGTGATCCGCCAGCTCGATTCGCTGCGGGCCAAGGGCAAGCTGCCCGAGGGCGTCAAGTGGAACGGCCACGGCGGCACCATCCGCGTGGACTTCTCGCAAGGCGAACGTCCCACCGCTCTGCGCGATGATGCGCCCGACAACCGCATCATCGGCGTCGCCTGGCAGTTGCAGAAGGCCGGCAAGCATTCCATCGTCATCACCAAGGACATCAACGTCCGCATCAAGTCCGACGCCCTGGGCATTCAGACTGAAGACTTCGAAGCTCAGAAAGTTGACATCGACACGCTGTACACCGGCTACCTTTCCGCATCCGTGCCGCGCGAGGTGATCGATTCGCTTTACGAAGAGAAGCAGATCGAGCTGCAGCGCGTCAAGCCGCACCTGTCGAACAATGGCGAGACCGCCGAGGTGGAGGTTTATGCCAATCAGTTCGCGGTGCTGACCGAGCAGATGGACGAATCGCACACCGGCCTGGCACGCCGCCTGGCGGACACCGATCACCTGATCCCCATCCACGGCCCGCGCAAGCCCGTCTTCGGCATCATGGCGCGGAATGTGCAGCAGACCATGGCCCTCGACCTGCTGCTGGATGACGAGATCAAGCTGGTCACCCTGCTGGGCACGGCCGGCACAGGCAAAACGCTGCTGGCCATCGCGGCCGGGATGCACAAGGTCTTCAACGAGCAGCGCTACGACAAGCTGCTGGTAGCTCGCCCCATCATGCCCATGGGACGCGACATCGGTTACCTGCCCGGTGACAAGGATGAGAAGCTGTCCGCCTGGATGCAGCCGATCTTCGACAACCTGACGTACCTGATGTCCACCCGCGGCGGACTTCCAGGCTCGCAGCACGCTGAATCCAAGAACCCCGAACAGCGCATCAACCAGATGATGGCCACCGGTCAACTGGTGCTGGAACCGCTCACCTACATCCGTGGCCGCTCCATTCCGCATCAGTTCATCATCGTCGATGAAGCCCAGAACCTCACGCCGCACGAGGTCAAGACCATCGTCAGCCGCGTGGGTGAAGGCACCAAGATCATCCTCACCGGCGACGTGGGCCAGATCGACAATCCCTATCTGGACTCCTCGAGCAACGGCTTGTCCTACATGGTCGAGCGCCTCAAAGGCCAGCCCATGGTCGGCCACGTCACGCTGATCAAGAGCGAGCGCAGCGAACTGGCCTCCCTGGCCGCGGCGAAACTGTGAATCTTCCGCACGCTCCGCGGCTTCACGAGAAACTTCATGCTGCTTCACCGTTCGGGTCGGTGAGGTTCTGTCCGACATACCCGACGTCGGCCGGATCAAACTCGGCATCGTGGGGAATCTGCGTGAAGCTGATGCGGGTCGGGGCGCTGCCGCGGGCGGCGAACATGGCTCCGCTGAAGACCGCATCGCGCCCGTAACGCCAGGCGATCGCGTCCATCGCCTCGGCCAGACGGTTCATTCTCCGTTGCGTCTCGAACAGCGGCAGCGCGCAGCTCGACACCGCTTCCAGCTTGAACAGCACCACCGCCACCTGCATGGGCGCACCGATCGGATGCACGGGCCACAGTCGCGCCGCATGGCGCACCATGGTCAGCGTGTCGTAAGCGTGCGGCAGATCGCAGCCGCTCTCCCAGCGTCGGCCGCCCTCGAAGCGGATGTAGATCGACATGGCCCCGGCACAGTAACCCAGTCGCCTCATGCGGCGGGCGGCCTTGTGCAGCATGCGGATCATTACCTGGTAAGCCAGCTCGTGCGTGCGCAGCCTGGGGGCCAGCACGTGCGAATGGCTGACGCTGCGGCGCTGGGTGGGGCGGTAGGGCAGGGCTTCGCCGCGCATCTGGGCGTACCAGATCGAGCCGAGCACGCGGCTGGCCCAGATGCGATGAAGCTGCGATTCGCGCAGGGACCACAGTTGCTCGATGCTGGTGATGCCGTGAGCAGCCAGGCGCACCGCCATGTTGCGGCCGACCCCCGGCAGGTCGGTCAGCTTCAACTCGGACAAGCGGGCGGGTAGCTCATCGATTGACAGCAGCACCAGGCCGTCGGGCTTCTGCAGGTCGGTGGCGATCTTGGACAGCCAGATGTTGGGCCCGATGCCGATGGAGCAGCGCACGTGTTGGCCGCACTCGGCGGCGATGGCGCGTTTGATGCGCTCGGCGATGGCGGTGGCCTGCTGCGGCGAGCGTTCGTTGCTCATCAGTCGGCCGTACATCTCATCGATGGAGCAGACCTGTTCGACGTGCAGGGCCGACTCGACGGCGTGGATGATGCGGTGATGGAACTGCACGTACAGGCGCGGCCGGGCCAGGGCCAACTGGATCTGCGGACAGCGGCGGCGGGCTTCGGGCACGGATGTGCCGGTGCGGACCCCGCAGGCCTTGGCCTCGTAGCTGGCGGCGATGCAGCAGGTCGAGTCGGTGCCGTCGATGGGCACGATGCCCACGGGCTTGCCGCGCAGGGCCGGCTGCACCTGCTGCTCCACCGAGGCGAAGAAGCTGTTCATGTCGATAAACAGGTATCGAAACGGGCCGGGCATAACCCTAACAATAACCATACAAAATGGGCTTGTCCAGAGGCGGCCCGGCTTCAAAATGTCCTGAAAAACCCGTAAAAAATCAGGGATTTTCAAAAATCGTCCAAACAGGTTTTGACTGTGTGCCGCTGATGCACGTGCTGGTCCTGGCGCATCTTGATTAGTTCGCTGTGAGTGAGCGACGCTGGCTGTTCAGCGCGGCTATCATGCCGCCATGCCGCAAGACATTACATCCCAAACCCTCGACGACCTGGTGGCCCGCTCCGGCGGCGACCCCAACACGCTCAGCGGCAAAATCGCCCGCGAACTGATGCACACCGCCCTCAAGCTCCTGGATGACCAGGCGGACGAGGGAGAAATGAAGCTGATCAGCCGCAGCCTCAAGGAATTGCGCTACGCCCTGAAGGTGTTCCGCCCTTACCGTGAAGTGCCCAAGATCAGCGTGTTCGGCTCAGCCCGCACGCCCCCGGAACATCCGCACTACAAAGCGGCCGAGCAGTTCAGCCGCCTGATGGCCCAGGCCGGCTGGATGGTCATCACCGGTGCCGGCGACGGCATCATGCGGGCAGGTCACGGCGGGGCGGGGCCGGAGAAATCCTTCGGCGTCGCCATTCGTCTGCCCTTCGAGACCAACGCCAACGAGTTCATCCTGGGCGATCCCAAGCTGGTCATCTTCCGTTACTTCTTCACCCGCAAGCTGGTGTTCATGTGGATGTCGCATGCGGTGGCGCTGTTTCCCGGCGGCTTCGGCACGCACGATGAAGCCTTCGAAGCCCTGACGCTGATCCAGACCGGCAAAGCGCCGCTGGTGCCCATCGTGGCGGTCGATGCGCCCACCCCCGGAAGTGGTGGCGACTACTGGCGATTGTGGAAGCAGTACATCGAATCGCAGATGCTGGCCGAGGGCCTGGTCAGTGCTGACGACATGAACCTGTTCATGGTCACCGACGATCCACAGAAGGCTGTGGACGAGGTATTGAACTTCTACCGCAACTATCACTCGCAGCGTTTCGTCTATGACAAACTGGTGCTGCGTCTGCGTCGGCCGCTGACGGACAAGCAACTTGATGCGCTCAACGACGAGTTTGCCAGCCTCATCAAGGAAGGTCGCATGCAGCAGGGCGGCCCACTGGAGCAGGAGGCCGGCGAGTATCCCAACCTGCCGCGGCTGCACTTTGAATACACCAAGCGCGACTACGGCCGACTGCGTCTGCTGATCAACCGCATCAACCAGTTCGACCAGAACGGCTAAGCACAAGGCTGTTTTTGCCCGTCTATACCGTTTGGTCGGTTCGTAACGCCTGCTGCGCAGCCAATGGCTCGGCCGACGGCTGTTTCACGCAACAATTCACCGATTTGAGGCCGATATCCAGTGGTTCCCGCGCGCAACATGCAAGGAAACGACCATGGATTTCTCCACCGGCCCGTTGATGTTGAGCCTGCTGTTCGGCACGATCGGCTTCGGCATGTTCATGTTCGGCAAGAAGACGCAGCACCTGGTTGCCCTGGGCGCCGGTTGCGTGCTGATGGTCTTTCCATATTTCGTCAGCAATATCTGGCTGATGCTGTTGATCGGCTCAGGGTTGACCGCGACGCCGTTTCTCGTGCACGAGTGAACCGGCCGTGTTCAGTCTGTCTCGGCGTCACCAGTCATGTCGCGCCAGTCGGGCCGGGCGAAGAACTGCCGCGTCTCGCGCACGATCAGCGGCGAAAGAATCAGCAGACCCACCAGGTTGGGTAGCGCCATCAGGCCGTTGGCCATGTCGGAAAACGTCCACACGGCTTTCAGCTTGGCTGTCGCGCCGACAAAGATCACCGCCACGAAGATCAGGCGATAAGGCACCACCGCCTTGCGCCCGAGCAGGTATTCGAGGCTGCGTTCGCCGTAGTATCCCCAGCCCAGCACGGTGGAGAAGGCGAAGCAGACCAGGCCGAGCGAAACGAGGATGCCGCCCCAGTTGCCGGGCAGGCCGTGGCTGAAGGCCTTGGTGGTCAGCGACGCGCCGGTGTCGTCGAGTTTCCAGGCCCCGGTGGTGACGATGACCAGGCCGGTGAAGCTGACGATGACGATGGTGTCGATGAAGGTCTGGGTCATGCTGACCATGGCCTGGCGCACGGGGTGCAGGGTTTGTGCGGCCGCCGCGGCGATGCCACCGGTGCCCAGGCCGCTCTCGTTGGAGAAGATGCCGCGAGCGACGCCCCAGCGCAGGGCCTGGGCCAGTGTGGCGCCCGCAAAGCCGCCCACAATCGGTTCGGCATGACCGAAGGCATCGCTGAAGATCAGGCTGATTGCTTCGGGGATGCCGCGGAAGTTGATCGCCAGCACCACGCTGGCCGCCAGGATGTAGCCGATGGCCATCACCGGCACGAACGCTGCTGCGAAGCGCCCGATGCTTTTGATGCCGCCGAGGATGACGATGCCGGAGACGCTGGTGAGCACGATGCCGGTGATCCATGGCTGCACGTGGAAGGTGTCGCGCAAGGCGTCGGCAACGCTGTTGGCCTGCGTCATGTTGCCGATGCCGAAGGCGGCAATGGCTGTGGCAATGGCGAAGAAGATGCCCAGGGCCCGGCCGGACGGCCCCCCAATGCCGCGGGTCAGCTAGAACATCCGGCCGCGGCGTTCTCCA
>CAYYGM010000147.1:0-10177 GCA_964471555.1 uncultured Phycisphaeraceae bacterium | reverse complement strand
CCAGCGCCTCATCGAAGCTCAGGTCGGCACCGACGCCGAAGCCCCAGTTGTCGCCGAGGATCTGCAGGTCGGCCAGGTTGACCGTGCCGTCGCCGGTGAAGTCCGCGGTGTGCCAGCCGGCGGTGGTGGATTGCCAGTTGTCGCCGAGGATCTGCAGGTCCGCCAGGTTGACGATGCCATCGCCGTTGGCGTCGCCGCCGTGGTAGATCAGGTACTTGTCGCGCAGGAACTGCTCGGTGGCTGCGCGGTCAACGTCGGAGATGGCGGATGAGTACAGCAGGTACTCCGCCACCGCGCCATCGAGGCGAGTGGAAAAACCATTGGCCTGATCCGCGCCGAGGCGATAGCGGCCGAGGTTGAGGACATTGGTGTTGCCGGCATTGGTGTTGGTGCCGGTCAGGTGGCCGTTGACATATTCCTTGATGGTGCCGGCCACGCCGTCCCAGACCACGGACAGCACGCACCAGTCGGTGCCGACGATCGTGGCATCGTTGGTCACGCCCTGCTCGGCGCCGGTGGTATCGAGGGTGTAGCTGTAGCGCTGGCCGTTGGCAAAGCGGGTGCCGAAGGTGTTCTGTCCCCCGGGCAGGCCGTCGTTGTAGCTGAAGACCACGGCATAGCGTGTCTGGGTGGTGTCATCAGGGGCGTTGTTCTTGAAGACGAGGGTGTAGGACACCTGATTGGTGCTGTCCATGGGCTCACCGAAGGGATCGGTGCCATCCACGTTGTCGATGGCCAGCAGGCCGGCGGTGTTGGTGCCGCCCTCAACGGGAGCCATGTCGATGTAGTTGTGGCCGTTGAGAGCGCCGACGCGCAGGAACGGCTGCAGGGTGTTGTTGTTGTTCTGCACGATCTGGTTGCCGTCGCCGGTGACCTGGTCCCACCATTCCCAGACCCGTTCGCCGTCGGTGGCCAGGACGCCGGGCTCGCTGTTGAGCTTGGCTCCGTTGGCGTAGGTCTGAAGATCCGCGTCGTAGTGGGCGAACAGACCGGTGGTGCTGATCTGGGCTTGCACCGGCGCTATCAGCGCCAGTACGGCGGCGGCCGCCAGGAACTTGATCGAATCGTTGATCAAAGGTGATTGCATGGGATCCTCCTTACATCAAAGGGATGGTGTGAACTGGGGACATGACGGATCAACCTTGGACAATTCAAACGCGGGAGGACGTTTTTCAGGCGTCCTCCCGCGCAGTCACATTGGGGCTATTTGAAGGCACCTTGCCGGCGTGCCAGCAATAAGGTGCCGCAGCCGAGCAGAACGAGCGAGGTCGGCTCAGGAATCGCAAACTTGGTCATCAACGCCTGCTCCGTGGCCAGTCGGTCGGCATCGGAGAGGGCTGTCGAGTAGATCAGGAACTCGGCCATCTCGCCGTCGAGACGGGTGGAAAAACCATTGCCGCGATCGGCGCCGAGGCGGTAACGGCCGAGGTTGAGCGTGTTGGTGTTGGCGGCATTGGTGTTGGTGCCGGTCAACTGGCCGTTGACGTATTCCTTGATGGTGCCGGCATCGCCGTCCCAGACCACGGACAACACGATCCAATCCGTGCCCACGATCAGGGCATCGTTGGTAATGCCCTGCTCGACGCCGGCGCTGTCGAGGGTGTAGGTGAAGCGTTCGCCGTTGGCAAAACGGGTGCCCATGAAGTTCTGTCCGCCGGGCAGGCCGTCGTCATAGTCGAAGACCACGGCATAGCGCGTCTGGGTGGTGTCGCCGGGCGCGTTGTTCTTGAAGACCAGGGTGTAAGTCACCTGATTGGTGCTGTCCATGGGCTCGCCAAAGGGATCGGTGCCGTCGACGTTGTCGATGGCCAGCAGACCGGCGGTGTTGGACGTGCCCACAGGGGCCATGTCGATGATGTTGTGGCCGTTGAGCTGATTGGTGCGCAGGAACGGCTGCAACGTGTTGTTGTTGTTCTGGACGATCTGGTTGCCGTCGGCGGTGACCTGGTCCCACCATTCCCAGATGCGCTCCCCGTCGGCGGCGGCGATGGGCGTCTCGCTGTTTTTCTTGGCGGCATTGACGTAGGTCTGAAGGTCCGCGTCGTAATGGGCGAACAGATCCGTCGTGGTAATGGCAGCCCCGGCCTGAACGCTCAGGACCAGCAGCATGAGGGTTGCCGTGACGATTGCCGAATTGAGGATTCGATGTGCTTGCACTTGCATAAGTTTCTCCTTCCAAAAAGAGCCTGTGATTATGAATCAGAAGTAAGACCAGCCAGTCCCAGCAGCCATGCAACAGAAAACACAAAAGTCCCCAACAGACTCATGGACCGGTTTCCGGCGTCACCAGACACACAGGCAGCTTCACCTGTTTGACGACGCCGGTTTCCGCCACGTGGCACAGAAGCGATGCGATCATTTCTCCTTGTTCCTGGGGTGAAAGTTCCACACGGATATAAGCACACGGCGGCGGGTTTTCGTTGCCCCGCCGATACAGTGTGGCGATGGCGACCGACGACCGGCCGTCCGGCGACAGGCCCATGGCATCGATCGTTTCGATCGCACGCAGACCAAGCTGTTCACTGCGGGCGATGAAGCCCGGCTGCGAACCGCCCGCGGTCAGCACCTGACGCACTTCGGACACGATGGCGTGATCATCGGTGGGCAACTCGCGCAGCAACAACGCGTCAACCGGCAACTGCGCCTCAGCCACCACTTCCCGAATGCCGTCGAGGAACGGATGATCGCCCGGCAGCATGCGCTCGCGCATCAACACCACCAGGCGACGGTGCCCGCGGCTCAACAAGTGCTCGGCCAGCAGGCGTCCGCTGCGCTGCTGATCGGCGTCGATCCATGACAGTTCAGTCACCGACGGTTGAGGCATGCCGAAGATCACGGCCGGCAACCCGCTGGCCGCCACTTGGCGCTGGGTGGCCAGTGAGGCCCGCACCAGCAGCAGTCCGCTGCGCCGCTGGCGACGCAAGGTGTCATCGAGCATCTGCCGCACGTGAGCAGCCTCATCAACGTCCGTGCTGAAGCAGAAGCGCAGATCCACGCCGGGCAGGCGGCGACTGATGCCCAGCAGAATGCCGTTGGCCAGCAGTCCTTCGCTCTGCATGTAGTACTTGTGCACCAGCAGCATGAGAAACTCGATCGGCTGACGCGACTTGGGCGCCGCCGGCTCGGCCACGAAGGTGCCCCGCCGCTGACGACGGTCCAACACCCGCCGATGCACCAGAAGCTGCATGGCCTGGTTGGCTGACAGTTTGCTCACGCGCAGCATCTGGGCCACCTGGGCCACGGTCAGATAGCGATCACCGCTGGATAGCTGGCGGCTCTGGATATCAGCCTCGATCCGCTTGGCCAGATGCAACATGGCGGGCGTGGCAATCGGTGACTCGGCCATGCTTGCAGTCTAGCTTGTGGTTCTGGTTTGTCAAGAACTATATTTGAAAATGCCAAAACTTTAAGTGACCGCCGCCGCAACGCCCCCCAAGGAGCGCCAAGGCCCTTTCGTCAGCCAACCCGGCTGGAATCAGACATGTTTCGGGGGTTCGACCAGTTCGACGGGCAGACGAATATGCTGCGGCTTGCCCTGCGGATTCTCCGCCACCTCGCGCAGTAGACGGCCGAGCATTTCACCCTGAAGATGGGCATCCTGCTTGACACGGATGAAGGGCAACTGGGGCATGTTCTCGGAAAAAGAACGCGAATCGATGCAGTCGTCCGCCAGCACGGTCAGCACCTGCTTGCCGGGCGTGAGCTTGAGCTGCTCGAGAGCCAACAGGGCCCCGTGCACCAGATGCTCGCTGCGGGCGATGATGCCGCGGCGCGGGCCGCGACCAGTCATCTGGGTAATGACCTCGGCCCGAATGGCCTCGGCATCCATGGGCAGATCGCGAATCATCAGTGCGTCGGCAGGCAGGCCCGCTTGCGTGCAACTGCTGGCCACGCCGTCCAGGAACAGATGATCGCCCGACAGCATCCACTCGCGCATGAGCACCAGCAATCGCTTGTGCTGGCGCAGCACGCGATCAGCCAGCAGCTTGCCCATGGCAAACTGATCGCGATCCAGTGACGGCATGCGCGTGACCGAGGGCTGCGGTGTGCCGTGCACCACCGCGGGCAGACCGCTGTCCTGCACGATGCGCTGGGCAGCCAGGGAAGTGCGGTTCAGGATCAAACCCACCGAATGCTCCATGGCCAGGCAGCGACGGATCGCCTGCTGACAGAACTCACGCTCGTCGCGATTGGGCAGGAAAAGAATCTGCACGTGCACGCCCGGCCAGATCCGATTCAATCCCAGAATCACTTCCTCGTAACCCCATCGTTCCACGGAAGGGGCAAAGTGCTGCACCCACAGAAACACCGTCGAAATCAGGGCGTTTGACTTGGCATTGCGCGGATCAGCTACGTACGTGCCGCGACGCTGCTTGCGCTGCAGCACGCGGCGCTGGGTCAACAACTGCATGGCCCGATTGGCGGACTGCTTGCTGACGCGCAGCATGGCCGCCACGTCGCCGGCGTTCAGGTAACGATCACCAGGCTTGAGCTTGCGCTCGGCGATGTCCTGCTCGATCCGGCGAGCCAGTTCCAGGATACGGGGGACGGTTCCTTTGCTCTTGGTCATCCAATCGCCCCTCGCACGCAGCAAAGTGACAGACAAAACTGCCGGTTGCGCGTGGACGTGAGCATCATAGCATCGGCCTGGCGACTTTGGCCGGGAAATTGCGTCGAGACAGACTTGAAAAGGAATGTTATGCTGTGCCCGCGCGTCTCATTGGGGAACCGGGGGAAGATGAGCGCGGCTGGTGTCGGCGAATCCTGGGCCGGCTTCCGACACGTTTGGCTGCTTGAATTCACCACGGGCCGCCCGATCGCGAGGCTTCATGTCACCGGTTGCGCTACTTGCCAACGCCCCACTGTTGACGAGCCTGGACTGGTTGGTCATCGCCCTTTATGCCGTGGTCATGCTGGCTGTCGGCTGGTACTACAGTCGGCGCATGCGTGACAGTGAGGACTACCTGCTGGGCGGGCGCAACATGAAGCCCTGGGCGGTGGGCATGTCCATGTTCGCCTCGCTGTTCAGCACCATCACTTACCTGTTTTTGCCGGGGGAAATGGTGCTCAAAGGCCCGGTGTTCCTGGCCAGCATTCTGGCGGCTCCGATCATCTTCGTGGTGGTGGGATGGCTGTTTATTCCCACCTTCATGCGCCTGAAGGCAGCCAGCGGCTACGAGTTGCTGGAGACGCGGCTGGGCCCGTCGGTGCGCCTGCTGGGCGTGCTGTTTTTTCTGTCGCTGCGCATCCTGTGGATGTCGGTGATCGTGTACGCCACGGTGCGCATCGTGCTGTTGCCGCTGACGGGACTGAACGCCAGCTACACACCGCTGGTCTGCACCGTGCTGATGATCATCACCATCATCTACACCTCCATGGGCGGTTTGCGGGCCGTGGTGGTGACCGATGCATTGCAGACGTTGATCCTGCTGGCAGGCGCGATTGCGGTATTGACACTGGTGACCATCGCGGTGGGCGGCGTGGGCGCGTGGTGGCCGCACCAATGGGACCCCAGTTGGGGTGATCTGCATTGGGTCTATGACAACACCGGCAAGCGCAGCGTGCTGGGTGCTTTTATGGGGGCCATGCTCTGGAGCATCTGCACCTTCGGCTCCGACCAGGTCGCCATCCAGCGCTACCTGGCCACGCGCAATCTCACCTCGGCCCGCTGGATGCTGGGTGTTTCCCAGATCCTGGGCGTGATGATCTACCTGCTGCTGGCAGGGCTGGGACTGGCCCTGTTCAGCTACTTCAAGAGCGATCCCTCGCGGCTGCCGGCCGGGGAAACCCTGCAAAGCGCCTGCGACAAACTGTTTCCCAGCTATATCGTCTCCGGTTTGCCGTCGGGGTTCAGCGGGCTGATCATTGCCGGTCTTCTGGCAGCGGCTATGAGCAGCCTCTCTTCCGGCATCAACTCCGCCTGTGCCGTGATCAGCGCCGACCTGATCGATCGCTACCGACCCGGCGCAACAGGCAGCAACCTGCACGCGGTCTGGCGCGACAGGATCATCTCCGTGGCCATCGGCGTGCTGGTGATCCTGCTCAGCGGCAGCGTGGCGTTCGTCGAGGGCAATCTGCTGGAGCTGGCTTACAAACTGGTCAACCTGCTGACCGCTCCGCTGTTCGGGCTGTTCTTCATGGCCCTGTTTGTGCGCCGGGCCACCGCGTTCTCGACTTACGTCGGCGCGGTGGTCGGCGTGATCGTCGTGGTCGGCATCAACTACTGGAGCCAGACCCTGGGGCAGTTCGCCTGGGTGCGCGAGGTTTTCGGCGATCATCCCCCCATCGATTTCTTCTGGGCCATGCCGTTGAGCCTGACCGGCCAGATCCTCGCCGGCGTCGCGGTCAGCTACGTGCTGCCGCTGGGCAAGCCGCGCCCGATGTTGACATGACAGGCATCGTCAAAAAGGCCAGCGCTGTACCGGCGGGTTGACCAGATCGGTCGCCACCACCGAACCAAGATCCACGTTCAGCATGCCTCATGGCGGCCACTGCAATGCGGCTGGCCATCGGCGTTTGCTGCGACGTCCACCGATGCTCAACAGGAGCTCCAAACATCACAACGAAGCGTGCAATATTTCCTGAATAATAGATATTCAAAATATATTTCCATAAAGTATTAAAATACATGTATTAAAAAATAATACAGTTTTGACTTGAACCCATTAATAATTTTCTTGAGATGAAAAATTATTTTGCTATGATGAGCAGTTGATGTCGCAGACCACCTCCATAAACGTCAAAAGCCTGGCGGACCTGATTGAAGCGGATATCCGCCATCGTGGACTGCGCAGCGGCGATCCGTATCTGAGCGCCAGCGAAGCAGCCAAGCACTTCGGTGTCAGCACGCGGGCTGCCAACAGCGCCCTGCAACTGCTGGCCCAACGTCGCATCGTCAAACGACGCCAACGTCTGGGCAGTCTCGTCACCCTCTCTTACCACCAGTCGCTGCCCGACTCGCAACTCGACGTGGTGCACCTGCTGGTCAACGAAAGCTATCTGAAGAAGGAAGGTCTGCTGGCCGACGGCGTGGTCGTCGGTATCCAGGGCGTCATGCCCAAGGCGGACATTCAGTTCAACTTCATGCCGCAGTCCGACGAGACGGAATACGTCAACGCCACGATTCACGCCGCCCTCAAATCACAACGCCGCGAGGGCTTCGTGGTCGTGCGCTCCTCGATCGAAACGCAACGGGCAGTCGGTCGCAGCGGCCTGCCCTCGGTGGTGCACGGCACGACCTGTCCCTCCGTGGAAAACGTCAGCTCCATCGACCGCGATCGACAACAGGACGCCCGCCTGGCTGCCAACCATTTTGCCGCGGCCGGTTGCAAGAATCTGCTGCTGCTGATGCGTGATCACGTTTTTCCCGGCGACCATTTGTTTTTCGATTCCCTGCGCAGCGAAATCCGTCAACTGGGTATCCCGGGCGACGCGGTGATCTACCGCTTCATGCCCTCTGACGAGCTGGTGGTGGAGCGCGAGATTCAACGGCTGAGCGACACCATTTTCAAGGATCGCTGCGGGATCTACTGCCACACGCCGATCATGGCTGATGGCGCCGTGCAGGTCGTCCATTCGCTCAATCTGCCGGAACAGCGCCGGCCGCAGATTCTGATCGGCTCCTACTACAAGACCACCAAGTCTCCGCCCACGCTGCCTTATCTGTATCCCAAAGTAAGCCCGCAGGAGATCGGCCGCCACATCGGCATTCTGCTGATCGAGCAGGCCTCAGCCCGGCCCACGCCGCGGCACGAGCACTATCCGGTTGAATTGATCATGCCTCAGTCCAAGTCATAACCAGCGACATGTGTCGTATGGAGGTTACCCATTCGTGGACGAATCATTTCTATGAAAGGAGAACATGATGAGGTTCGTACAAGGATTCAGATGGAAGTTGGGGACGGTAGCAGTCGGGCTGCTGGCGGTCAGTATGGCGGGGCAAGCCATGGCGGATTACGAGAGCACGATCACCAGCCAGAATCCCTTGTTCTACTGGCAATTCAACGAGACGGTTCTGGGCCCGGTGGCGGCCCTGATCGACAACAGCACAACGGCGGACAACGATGCTTTGGCCGCCACCACCAGCACGTTGGTCGTGGGTGAAACCAGTGGCAACGCTCTGACGCCCGCAGGTGGGTTTGACGGGTTCGACAGCGGTAACTCGTGGTTTTTCTTTCCGGCATCTCCTTCCGGTCCCCCCGAGGCGGCAGGTGAGTTCGTGAATCACTTGACCAATCCCAAAGGTGAAGCCAGCAGCGTGCTCGGCACCGTGACCAACTGGATCCGCACCACCACCGGCACCACGGACCAATACGGCACGTTGTATCGAGCTGATCAAGGCGCTACCGGTGCGTTGTACACCTTCATCGACAACGCGGGCAAGTTCGGCCTCCGCATCACCAATGCCTCTGGCGAAGCCGTGGTGCTGGCTGACGTGCGCACGACCAACAGCTACAACGACGGCAACTGGCACCATGTGGCCGCCACCTGGGATGAGCTGGCCGGCTTAGCCACCATCTACGTCGATGGCGGCGCAGCGGTCGGCGGCGAAACCGTCATCGGCGCCTTCGCCGACGGCGACGATTACATTTCCAGCAACCGCCATCAGTTCGGCAAGGGCACCAACAACGCCAGTCGCTACCAAGGTTACGCGGACGACCTGGCCATTTGGACCACCGCTCTCTCGGCCACAGACATTCAGGCCCAGTACGAATCCGCCTTCGTGGCCGGTGGCTTCCACCCCGGCGACGCCAACGGCGACGGAATGGTCAACCTGGCGGACCTGCAGATTCTCGGTGACAACTGGCAGTCCACCACCGCCACCTGGGCCCAGGCTGACTTCACCGGTGACGGCAACGTCAACCTGGCCGACCTGCAGATCCTCGGTGACAACTGGGGCTTCGGCGTCGGTGCTGACCTGGCGTTCGATGAAGCGCTGGCCCAGGTATCGATCCCCGAGCCGGCCACGCTGCTGATGCTGGGCATCGGTGGTCTGCTGGCGGTGTATCGTCGCAAGTGAGCGGCCGGTCCGGGGGTTTCGATTTTTCGCGTATGACTGGGTTCTTTAACAGGAAAAGGAGAACATTAAGATGCAACGACGAGGAGTAAGACAACTGAAGATGGCCCTGCTGGCGGGCGGTTTGCTCGTCTTCGGGGCAGGACCGGCTCTGGCCAGTTACGTCAGTGAAGTAACCAGCCAGAACCCGCTGTTCTACTGGCGCTTCAATGAAACGGCCACGGGTGCAGTTGCCGAATTGGTGGACAACAGCGGCACGGCCGTCAATTCGGCCACCACCGCCTCCACCATGGTGGTCGGGGAAACCAGTGGTAACGCACTGACCCCGGCCGGCGGTTTCGGCGGGTTCGAGAGCGGCAACTCGTGGTTCACGTTCCCCGCGGTGAATTCCGGCGACATGGTCGCCACCCTGACCAACCCCAAAGGTGAGATGAGCAGCACCCTCGGCTCGGTCAGCAACTGGATCCGCACCACCACCGGAACCGTGGCCACCTACGGCACGTTGCTCCGTGTCGACCAGGGCGCCACCGGCGCGCTCTATACCTTCGTTGACAACAACGGCAAGTTCGGCCTGCGCATCACGAACCTGAGCGGTGAAGCCACCGTGTTGGCCGATGTGCGTTCGTCCGTCGCCTACAACGACGGCCAGTGGCACCATGTGGCCGCCACGTGGAACGAAGCCGAAGGTCGTGCCACCATCTACATCGATGGCGGCAGTCTGGCCGGCGGAGAGACGGTCGTCGGTGTGTTCACCGATGGCACGGACTACATCTCCAGCGGCCGTCACCAGTTCGGCAAAGGCACCAACAATGCCAGTGAGTATCAGGGCAGTGCCGACGAACTGGCGATCTGGACCAGTGAGTTGACCGCGCAGCAGGTGGCCGATCAGTACCTGGCCGCTGTGCCTGAACCGGCGTCACTGTTGTTAATTGGTTTGGGCGGCCTGGCCGTGCTCAGCCGCCGTCGTGTCGGATGAACCTCCATAGACACCGCAGGGGCCGCCTGACCGTGCCCCCTGCGATTGCCCTCGACTCGAGTTGTTCAGTACACCACCCAGTATGGAGCTACGATTATGAAGCGGCGCAAGGGATTCACGCTGATTGAGTTGTTAGTCGTAATTTCGATTATCGCTTTACTGATTTCGATTCTGCTGCCGGCCTT
>CAYYGM010000146.1:9123-10235 GCA_964471555.1 uncultured Phycisphaeraceae bacterium | reverse complement strand
GTAGTACTCGCGCAGTACGGGAATGATGGCGCGGCCCATGGCCTTCCAGCACATCAGCACGTCCGCAACCTTGGCCTGATTGTCGGGATCATCGCGGATCAAGTCCGCCAGGCGGGCAGCCTGCTGCGATTCGAACCCGGTGCCGCTCTGGATGTAGAGGTGGGTGACCAGGTTCACCAACTGCGCAGGATTGCCGGCAAAACGCTGGGGAACGTTCAAATTGATGATCAGATCGGTTTCCGCCTGGGCGATATCCTGGTCGTCGGTGGTCTTGCTGAAGCGGGCGTTGATGCGGTCGGCGATCAGGCGGCTGCGCGTCCAACTGGCCTGGTTGAGCACCAGCGTGATCGGGCGGGCCACGGTCGTCTTGCCGCCGGCCACGATCAGGGCACGACGGCGGAAGTCCAGCTTGCGCTGCTCGTCGGGCCGATCGTCGAAAGGATTGATGTAGGTCGGGCCTTTGGCTTCCGCCAGGGGACGCAGGTACAGGTTGGCGGTGTTGGCGCCGCCGGCAGCCAGATCGGTGGTCCACAGTCTGCCGCCGGCGAGACTGGTGGTGTCCGTGTCGCTGTCGAGTGCGGAAACAGCCACGTCGAAAGGCGTGCCGACCACCGCTCCCGGCGGGATGAAGCCGTAAACGACCACCACCGCGGTGTCCAGGTCAGCCAGCACGCGCGAGGGTGTCATGTCCATGGCGCCGAGCCGGGCCGAGCCCAGGCCGCGCTTGCGCATATCGTTGATCAGTTTCTGTCGCAGGAATGGCGGCACCTGGGCCGAGCCGGTGTTGCTGCCGGGTGGCAGGACGACGAGGCCGAAGTTGCTGACCAGCAGGGGCTGGAAATCGCGGACGCTGACCATGGAGCCGACGGTTTCGCGCAGGTAACTGGGGCCGGTGAAGGAAGGAGCCGGCGGAGCCACCGGCGCGCGGTCCAGTTTTTCGGTTTTCTGGCAGGAAGTCAGCAGACTCAGCAGCAACAGTATGACGGACGCAACGAGCAGCGCTCTGGCGGTCATCGGCAGCACCTCGGACAAAGGGATAAGTGACCTGGAGGCGGGTAGGTCATTGTCCCCGTCGAACTGTGGGCGGTCAAGCCGCCGCTGAAGCGGCGGAA
>CAYYGM010000146.1:0-9023 GCA_964471555.1 uncultured Phycisphaeraceae bacterium | reverse complement strand
AGTGGTAGGTCGTCGGTTTGACCACATCGCCCTCGTAGCCGCAGGGGCCGCCGCCGCTGCTGGCCTGGTAGGGGATTTCGCTGCCGTCGAAGGCCAGGATGGGCTGGTAGAACCTGGCGACGGTGTGGCTGGAGCGGGGCATGTAGTGGCAGATGAAGGATCGCCGCCAGCGGTCTTGGGAGCGGTTGGGACCTGAGCCGTGGATCAGCGAGCCGTTGAAGAACAACACGTCGCCGGGCTGCATATCCGCGGGCACCGCCTTCATGCCCTTGGGCGGGTTGACCAGGTGGGTGGTGAAGCTCTTGGTCAGGTCGGCCTGGTCGGGGCAGATCAGGTCGATCTTGTGCGTACCGGGCACGACCATGAGGCCGCCGTTTTCAGAATCCACGCGATCGATGGCGGTCCAGGCGGCGATGCAGGTGCCGGGGGTGACTTCGAGGTAGAAATTGTCCTGGTGCAGGGCCTGGCCGCGCGAGCCGGGGGCCTTGAAGTAGAACATGCTCTGGCAGGCGACCGCTTCCTCGCCGAACAGTTGCCCCAGCACGTCGCCCACATGCGGATCGAGCATCATGCGCCTGGACCAGTCGTCGAAGCGGTGGGGATGGATCACCCTGGGGTATCGTGCCAGGGGATCGCCAGCCTTGTAACTGTCCTGTGAGGGGTCGGGCGTCCAGTGGCCAGGCAGCGGCTCGTTGCGCTCGGCCAGGTCGTCAAAATAGCGGCGGGTGCGCTGCACCTGCTCGTCGTTGAACAGGCGCGGCACGATCAGGTAGCCGTCCTTCTCGTAGGCCGCCAACTGCTGGGCGGTCAGGGTCAGGCGGTTGCTCGTGGCGGTCGGCATGGCGGTCGCTCCGGGTGTGCTTGGATGGTACGAAAAAGTTAGAATGATTCTGCCCCGTTGACCATGACCGCAATGGTCAATCAGATAGACATTCCTGCCATCGCTCGATCGGGTATGATGGAGAGCCGTCATGGAACTTGAATCTCTTAAAGTGTTTCATGTCGGTCATTTTCATCATTTTCCCGACCACCTGACCGAGCGCGATGACCCCAAGGATCACCTGATCATCTGGGTCATCGGCGGCCGCGGCTGGGGGCGCAGCGAAAAGCGGGTGGTGGATGCTCAGACCGGTTCCCTGCTACTGTTCGAGAAGGGTGCGCCTCATGGGTACGGCAGCGATCGCCAGCAGCCGTGGGATATCCTCTGGTCGCACTTCAATGGCAGCGAAGCGGTGGCGTATCTCAATGCCCTGCGCGAAGCCGGCGGCGACATGCTGCGGGTGCGCCTGGGATTGGATGAGGTGATTCGGCAGCGCTGGATGGAGATGCTGGTGGTCCAGGAAACGTCCGGGCCGGCCTTCTGCTCGCACCTGTTGCACGGGGCACTGGGCCTGATGGTTCGCAGGCTCCAGTTGCTGCAACTGCATCCTGCCCCCGCCCAGTTGGAGATGATTCAACGATTGCAGCGCTGGATCGGCGAGCACCTGTCCGAGCCGATCAGCGTCGAGCAACTGGCCAAGGTCGCCTGCACCTCGCCGCGCCAGCTCTCGCGGCTGTTCGCCCAGGCGGTCAACAGCAGTCCCATGCGCTACGTCATCGATCAGCGCATCGCCCGGGCCTGCGTGATCCTCAGCGAGTCGGCCGCCACCGTGCAGCAGGTGGCCTATGCGGTGGGCTTCGACAATCCGTACTATTTTTCCCGCCAGTTTCATCGCCGCATCGGATGCAGTCCCAGCGCCTACCGGGCCCAGCGCCAGGGCAGCGGCGAACACGCAAGGTGGCTATGATGCACCTGAGCCGGGGCTGATTTCGGGGCTGAATTCCGCATCAGTGAGGATGGCCAATCGTGACTCGTCGCATCTACATGGACAACGCGGCCACCAGCTTCCCCAAGCCCCCGCAAGTGGCGGCGGCCATGCAACATTACGCCCTGAACCTGGGCGCCAGTCCCGGCCGGGGGGCTTACGCCGAGGCACGCGAATCGGCCGCCCTCATGCAGAATTGCCGCGTCCGCCTGTGCAAGCTGATCGGGGCCGACCCGGACCAGCCGCAGCAGGTCATCTTCACGCTCAACACCACCGACTCGCTGAACCTGGCCATCCGCGGCACCGTCATGGCCCGCAGCGGCCGGCGGCACATCATCACCAGCGATCTCGATCACAACTCCGTGCTGCGCCCGTTCAACGCCCTGTGCGCCAGCGATCCGCAGATCACGCAGACCCGCGTACCCTGCGATCCCATCACCGGGCTGATCGATCCCGATGACATTCGTCAAGCCATCACGCCCGATACCTGCCTGATCGCCATCGTGCACGGCTCCAACGTCAGCGGCACCCTGCAACCGATCGCCGAGATTGGGCGCATCGCCAAAGAGCACGACATCGCCTACTGCGTTGATGCCGCCCAGTCGCTCGGCCACGTGCCCATCGATGTCTCGCAGCTTCATGTTGATCTGCTGGCTGCTCCGGGTCACAAGGGTTTGCTCGGCCCGCTGGGCACCGGCGTGCTCTACATTCGCCCGGGTTTTGAAAAGCGCATGATCCCCGTGCGCGAAGGCGGCACCGGCTCGGTCAGCGAACGCGATGTGCAGCCCGACTTCCTGCCCGACCGTTTCGAGGCTGGCAGTCACAACGCCATCGGGCTGATCGGCCTGTCCGAAGGCATCCACTGGCTGCTGCAACGCGGCGTGAAGGAAGTCTGGCGACACGAGTGCGAACTGATGCGCATCATGCTTGCCGGCCTGCACGACATCGACGGGCTGACCTTCTTCGGACCCCGGACCCTCGAGCATCGCTGCGGCGTCTTCTCCGTGCGGATCGAGGGTTACGACGCCCCGCTCGATTTGTCCAACGCGCTCGAGCAGCAATTCGGCCTGCTCACCCGCAGCGGCATCCACTGCGCCCCGCATGCCCACCGCACCCTGGGCACGCTCGGGCACAACGGCACCACCCGTTTCAGCTTCGGGCCCTTCCTGACCGGCGACGACGTCCGATATGCAGTCGAATCCCTGGCCCGGATCGCCGCGGCCGCCCATGTTCCGGTCTGAGTAACTTTGCCGTCCTTAAGGGTCGTAACGATCGTGTCGATGTCACCGGTGGAGTTCGCTCTACTGGGTGATCGCGCGTGAAGCAATTCATCTTTCTATGTCTGTTGACGCTGGGCGGCGGCCTGGGAGGATTGGTTCATCCGTTCTGGGCGGTGCTGCTCTACTACATCCTGGCGGTGCTGCGTCCGCAATTTTTGTGGGAATGGGCCCTGCCCATGGAGGTGCGCTGGTCGCTGATCGCAGCGGTGCTCGTGCTGCTGACGGTGGCGGTGAACTTCCCGCGATTGTTCCGCCGCGGCCGCTTCAACGCCACGGCCAGCCTCATGATCGTCTACGGCATGCTGGTGATGGCCAGCGTGGTCACCGCGTACGATCCCGGCGTCGCCCAGAGCTGGGCGGTGGATTTCGCCAAGGTGCTGCTGATCGCCCTGATCGCCACCTTCGTCATCGAACACCTCTGGCAGGTGCGCGTGGTCGTCACCGCCACTGCCTTGTGCCTGGGCTACATCGCTTACGAGATCAACTATCTCTACCTCTTCCAGGACGCTCGCCTGGACGTGTTCCACTACGGCTACGGCGGACTGGACAACAACGGCGCGGGATTGATGCTGGCCATGGGGTTGCCCCTGGTTTATGCCCTGGGCATGACGCCCGGCCGCGACGCGCGCAGTCTTTGGGTGCGACGTCTGGTGGCGGTGGGTATCACGCTGGTGCTGATCCAGGCGGTCATGCTCACCTACTCGCGCGGGGCCATGCTGGCAGCCGTCGTGGGTTTGCTCTGGCTGGCGTGGCGCCATCGCCCGCGGCGGCACGTGCTGATCGTCGCTCCGCTGGTGATGATGGTCTTGTTCAGTCTGGCGGGCACCGAGATCCGCGAGGAGTTTCTCTCCACCCGTGAATATCGCCAGGACCGATCCGCCCAGTCGCGCTTTGAATCGTGGGCCGCGGCCTGGCAGATGACCTGGGAGCATCCGGTCTTCGGCACCGGCCTGCGCAACAGCAACCAGTACAGCCACAATTACGGCGCTGACCGCGAAGGCCGGGCCATTCACAACCAGTACCTGCAGATCGCTGCCGACAGCGGCATTCCCGCCGCGGCTGCTTACCTGACCCTGCTGGGGCTGTCCATCGTGCGACTGGGCGCCGCCCGCAAGGCAGCCCTGCGTTTTGCGGATGAACTTAACCTGCTTCAACGCGACACCGACGCCGACACCGACACGGACAGCCACACTGATGCAGCGCGACAACTGTCTGAAGCGCAGCATCTGTGTTTAGCAGTGCAAGGTTCGCTGATCATCTTCGCCTTCGACGGCATCTTTCTGTCGCTGGAGACCTTTGAGTTGCCGTGGATTTTGCTGGTGGTGGCCGGTGTGCTGCCGGGGGTGATCGAGCGCCGCATCGCCGCCCTGCGTCAGCCGCGGGAAGATGAGCCCGCGCAAAGTCGCAGCCGCTTCAGCTTTCCCCTGCCCCAGCCCCGACTCGTGGAGAACCCGACGTGACTGCATTCACCGAGACCGTCACCCGTGCCGCCGCGCCGGCCGCCGCGCCGGGCCGCCTGCCTGCGCCGCGACCCTGGCTGGTCCGCGCCTGGTCGCATTTTCGCCGCAATCGCCGCTACCTGACGCTGGGCAAGCTGATCAACATCGCCCTGATCAACGTCCAGTTCGCGCTCAAGAGCGAGCGCGTGCTCGGGCGGCCGTACAAGATGAAGATCGAATCGACCAACATCTGCAACACCCACTGTCAGCTCTGCCCCACCGGCATCGGCCTGCAAGGTCGGCCCAAGGGCAAGATGTCTTACGAAAACTTCACGGGTTTGATTGACCGCTTCCGCCGGCACCTGGTGGCGCTCGATCTTTCCATGTGGGGCGATCCGCTGATCGTGCCCGACATCTACCGCATGATCCGCTACGCCCACCAGCGCGGCATCTGGACCTACATCAGCTCCAACCTGCACGCCTTCAAGCCCCATGCCGTGCGCGAGGACGGCAAAACGCAGGCGGAGTTGCTCGTCGAGTCCGGCCTGGACCTGATGACCTGCTCCCTGCACGGGGCCTCACAGCAGACCTACGAGATGTATCAGCCGGGCAAGCGCTTCGATGAAGCGGTGGAAAAAATCCGCCAGATCATCGCCACCCGCCGGCGCCTGGGCAGCAGCACGCCGCAGTTGCAGCTCAACTTCGTGGTGATGAAGCAGAACGAGCACGAAGTGGAAGCGTTCCGCAAGCTGGCCGAGTCGCTGGGCTGCAAGCCGATCTTCTCGATGCCCTCGGCCAACGTGCGCTTCCAGTCCAAGGACAAGAACCTGGTCAGCCTCGGCCTGGCGGACGATGTGGTCGAGCAGAAGCAGAAAGACCTGCTCAACCGCTGGCTGCCCAGCGATCCGAATTATCGTCTGTCCAGCTACGACCAGATGCTCGAAGGCGCCTACCGCAGCGCCCGCTACAACGGCTACAAGGAGCACTTCTGCGATTGGCTGTGGCGACAGATCGTCATCAACTGGGATGGTAACGTCTCGACCTGTTGCGGATCCTTCGAGCCGGGCGAGGACATGGGCAACGTGTTCCAACAGCCGCTGGGCAGGATATGGAACGGAAAAAAATATCGCATGGCCCGCCGCAGTTTCCGCCGCACGCTGACCGACGAGCAGGCGGCAAACAACGGCTGCGCCACCTGCCCGGGTTTCATGGTGTAAGGAGAAGCCACGAGCCACGAGCCATGAGCCAACCGTTGCGTTCATGACTCGTCCCTCGTGGCTGATGGCTTATGGCTCATGGCTTTCCAGTACAACCCGTCCTGCACGTCCGCGTCGTCAGCGGCAGCGGCGGCGGTCCCGACAAGACCATCCTGCGTTCGCCGCACTATGTCGATCCGCAGCGCTATCCCATGCTCTGTGCGTATCTGTATCCCAAGGACGACCCCGGCATCGAAACCATCCGCGCCACAGCCCGCCTCCGCGGCGCTGAGCTGGCCACCATCCCCGAGCGCGGCCCCATCGATCTTTCAGCCGTGCAGCAACTGCTGCAGCTTTGCCGCTGTCGCCGCATCGCCATCTGGCACGGTCACGATTACAAGTCCGACCTGCTGGGCCTGATGCTGCGCAAGCTGTATCCCATGAAGCTGGTCACCACCGCTCACGGCTTCACCCGCGAATCAGCTCGCACACGCGTTTACTATCACGTCGATAACCTCGCCATGCGCGGCTACGACCACGTCATTGCCGTCAGCCCCCCGCTGCTGGAGCATTGCCGCAAGCTCGGCATCCCGCCGCAGCGCCTCAGTTACGTGCCCAACGCCATCGAGCCGGCGGACTACGCCTTCGCCCGGCGCACCCCTCGCTGCGGCGACGATCTGCACCTGGGCGTCATCGGACGATTCAGCGTGGAAAAAGGCGTCGATCGCGCCATCGATCTGCTGACGCAACTGCCGCACGCTCATCTGCACCTGGTGGGTGACGGCCTGCAACGCGATGCCCTGGAGGAGCAGGCTGAACGCTTGAACGTCTCCGATCGCATCACCTGGCACGGCTGGCAGGAAGATGTGCGCCCGTTCTACGCCCTGTTCGATCTGCTGCTGCTGCCGTCACACACCGAGGGGCTGCCCAACGTGCTGCTGGAGGCCATGGCCCTGGGCGTGCCGGTGGCGGCCACCGATGTCGGCGGCATCAGTGAACTGCTCGATCGCGGCCGGCTGGGCGTGCTGCTCGATCCCAAACGCCCCGAACAATGGGCACCCGCCATCCGCAGCGCCCTGCAGGCCCCGCCCGACACCGCGGCTGCACGCCAGTGGATCGAGCATCGCTACAGCTTTGCGGCGCGGATGAAAAAGATCACCGACATTTACGATCAGCTCACGCAGCCCAGCGTTCGGGTGTGCGCGGCCTAGAACGCACTGCGCGATAGTCCTCGGCGAACTCCCGCAGCGTCATGCCCCTGGCATCATCGTTGGCGGCATGCTCGAACAATTGTTCCAGCATGACATACAGTCGCTCCACCGCCGCCTCGTCCGGCCAGAACGGTGAGCCGCCCGGCATCAACTCGCTGGAGTGGAACATCATCTCCACCACCGGCAGACCGCGGAATTTGGCGTTTTCATAGACCCGGATCAGATCCTCGCCCCTGCCGTGAGGCCAGGGTCGAAGCCATTGCGGCTCGCGCCACAGCTTCAAGCGCTTACCTATCCCACGCAGCAGACGCGATCGCGGCGCGGTCAGTCCCAGCGGGTGCGTGTTCAGAATCGTCACCGGCACTTCCAGCAACTCCGATTCCCCAGCCACGCAAACATCATCGTGATCCAGGAAATACGGCTCCACCTCCGCCCGGCGAAAATCAGGCCCGCCCTCCTGCGCCCCGACGTGTGCCTGCCAACTGGTCAGCGGCGTCACCGAGCAATCGCACCAGTAGTCCAGATCGCTGAGCACCGACACGTGCTCGCCGCTGAAACCCCATCGCCCGGCCCGGTAGCTGCGCGGCGGCTGCCCCGTGTGGCGGCGAATCGATTCACTCAACATCAGCATCTTCTGGCGAAACGCATCGATCGGAAGTTCACTGGGATACGTTTTCCTTCCGGGAGCGTGCTCGGGGTCCAGATCGTAAGGCGGATTGGACCAGGGATGCAGATGAGCGCCCACCTCGCAGGCTTCACGCTTCTGCCAGGCGTTGAGCGTGCGCTCGAAGTCGCGGGCATGCACCACTTCCCAGGTGCAAAGATACGTCGGCGGAAAACCATAGCGCTCGCAAAGGGCTTGAAAACGCGGCAAAAATGTGAGGTTCCGCGTGGCCAGCCTGCTGGCGGACGACCATTGATCGTCCGCCTCGGTGTCCAGGGTGATGATGAACTTCATGCCGCGTACTTGCTCCAAAGTTGCGGCAGACGTCGGGCCAGTTCCTGGTCGGTCTGCGGCGTCGGTTTGCCGTTGACGGTGGCCAGCGTTTCGTTCTGCGTGATGCCGCGCGTGCCGGTCTGCTCGATCAGGCGCACCGCTTCCACGATCGCTTCGCGCCCCAACTCTTCACTGCGCAATCTCAAACTGCCGGGGGTGTCGCCGCGGCTAAGGATCATCGGCCGCTGCAACAGGATCGGCCCGCTGTCGCAGCCGTCATCGACGAAGTGAACCGTCACGCCCAGCGCGTCGAGGTCTTCGTGGTAGAGGCACCAGTACTCAGCCGCCAGCCCGCGATGGCGCGGCAGCAGCGAGGAATGCTTGTTGATCGTGCCCAGGCGCGGGATGCCAAACGTGCTGCGCTTGACGATGCGGCCGCCGACGATGATGCCCAGGTCGCACGACCATCGCCGCAGAATCCGCTGGGCATGTTCACTATTGACATTGACCGTCCATGCCACCGGCACACCCAGGCTGCTCCAGGCGAACGGCGATGGCTTGCGCAACAGATCAAAACCGTGCCGCAACCCGCGCCGCACGCGCCCCACCCAAGCCTGCGGCCGCCGACCCCACGGGCCATAGTCAATCAGAATGCCCGCCACGCTCAGGTGCCTGACCAGGTGCCGGCAAGTGTCCAACCCGCTGGGCGTGGTCAGCAGGGCCACCCGCAAACAAGGCGCAGACGATGTTTGACTCGCATCGGTCATGCTGTAGATAGACATCGACCGCCCCGGTGCTGCGGGGTGATTATGGGAAGTAGCATCCGATAACGTTGGTGAGCTGCAAGTGACGTGAGACGAAATCTCCCACAGGGCTTTCGGTCGCCGGACCTATACCCGTGATGCAACGCAACTTCGTACTGCAAGCCACCGTGTCTGATGCTACCTCTTCCTTAATCAACCGCATTGAGCCGGGTTCATCAATAAGTCCGAGCGATCAAACAATAGGGAAGAGTCCTTTATTACCCCAGAGGTCTTCTGACTCGGCGATCCGCCAGAACTTAAGGCCGAGAGGATCGCGAGATGCAAAGACTAACCGGTACGAACGCCGCGAACTTAAGCTGTAACTCTGCGTCCTGGCGCGCGTTATGACGAT
>CAYYGM010000145.1:0-10299 GCA_964471555.1 uncultured Phycisphaeraceae bacterium | reverse complement strand
CAGGTCCGCCAGGTTGACCAGTCCATCGCCGTTGGCGTCGCCGGGGTGCAGGTCGGGCAGGACCATCAGCGAGCTGAGCGGGATGCGCGTGACTTCGACGTCTTCCTTGTTGGTGGCGTAGCTGATCCACAGGTAGCCATCGTGGATGGTCGCACCGGGGTAACTGTAGCCGAGGGTCTTGGACTCGCCGTCGTAGCGCTGCGCGGGCGGCACGCCGCGGACCAGGTAAGCGCGGTCGAACAGCACGCCGTCGTCGCTGAGTGAGATCGTCAACGGGATGCGGTCGAGCGAAAGATTGGGCGTGTTGATGATGTAAGCGGTGCCGTCGGGCAGGTTGCCAGCCAACTGCATGTTGGAAGAGTCAGGGAAGTTGGTGATGTAGGGTGTGGTCCAGGTTTCGCCGTTGTCTGCGCTGGTCGAAACCCAGATGCGATAGGTACGGTTGTTTGAATCCTCGGAATGTCGCATGACCATCACCAGCGTGCCGTCGGGCCGCTCGTAGATGCTCGGTTCCGTGCCGTAGGCCACATAGTCCGGTCCCGTATCACGGCGGACCGGATACTCGGGCAGATCCGCTTCGATCCAGGGGCCTAATAAGTTGTTGGGCGAGTCGTTGTAGAAGATGCGAGTGGCCAGCGCGTCCTTGACACCATTACCCAGGAAGTAGATATAGCCATGCCCTTCGAAGACCATGCGACCGTTAGAGAGTGTGTGCGGACCGGCGCTGGCGATGGTGTCCGGGAAGAGAACCAACTGCGGCGACCAGTTCAGACCGTCCGTGGTAAGGCTGACGATCGTACCCTTGGGTGAATTGGGGACCTGCGGATTCTGGTACAGCATCATGCAGGCGAGCAGGTCGCCGTTGGTCCACCATCCGCCGCCGGAATAAGGGCCGTACAGATTGGGCAGAGGTTCGACCGGCGCCGACCAGTTGATCCCGTCGGGGCTGCGGCTGATCCATGTGATCGATTCGTTGGAGTTCTCGTCGGCCGGCGTGGACTTCCAGTTCACATAGTAGTAGCCCTTGAACCAGGTGATCTGAGGGTGATTGGCGAACTTGTTGGTGTTGCTCTCAGCATGAAAGATGGTGAACGTCTCGGTGCCCGGCGCCGGGTTGACGCCGCGTGTAGGCGACCAGTCGAACAACCCCTCAGCCATCACCACCTCGGGTGAATAGCCCGCTCGAGCGGATGCAGCCGGGATCAGCAGCAGCCCCGCCAGTGTGGGAACCCACGCCAGGTGTCGCCATGGATGTCCACGCCTGCGAAGCAGCATGGCGGGCATTGCAATTATCAGCAAAGCAAGAGCCGCCGGCTCAGGAAGAGCCGTAACCTGCGCGGTGGCGTGCCAGACGTTGTACACCTCGCCCCCGGTGACGGTGCTGCCGTTGAGCACCACGCTCAGGGCATGATCATAGATGCGCACGTCATCGATGAACCCGCCGAACCCATCGCCGAGGCGCAGGATCGTGCCGCCATCGGTCTGCGTGAGCGTGCGAATGCCCGACTCGTTGCTGCCGCGGTCCCAGTATTTGCCGTCGAGATAAATTTTGATGGTGTCGGGGTTGGGGCTGATGTTGTGAACGATGGCGATGAAGTGCCACTGGCCGTCGTCGATGCGAGCCTCGGGCTTGAGCAGTTTGGTCGCAGCGGTTTCATCGCGGAAGTTGGCGTACAGCTTGCCGCCGTTGCCGCTGTCGATTCCCTGTCGGATGTATCCGAGGAACCCGCCGTTGGTTCCGGGCGTTCCGCCGTTGGTTGACGTGTCCCACCAGGTGGCGTTGTTGCCGCCTTCGGGGAAGCCGGTGGGCATGGTGGCATGTTTGAGCCAGAGGGTGAGCGTGAAGTTGCCGGTGTTGATACCCAGGGTGTCCAGATCGCCGACCTCCAGATAATCAAATCCCGGGATGATCAGCGTGCCGGTTGAGAGCGCCAGGCCCATGTTGTTGCCGAGCATGTTGTTGCCGGCCGGCACGATCGCCGCGTCGCCGTGCGGCGAGCCTTCAAGCACACCCACCTGATCGTTGAACGTGCCGTCATCAAAGTTCCACTGCGCCCGCAGGGCCGCGTCAGCCGAGAGGCTGAGACACGTGCAGGCGACAAGGCATACGCCGGTCCACATCAACTGTCTTTTCGCGAACATCACATACGTCCTTGATCAGGCGTTCTTGCGCCGGTGTTGACACTCAAGTGAAGCTATACACAATCAGCTTGTCTGCGATGCACAATTCAGCGTCAGTGAGTTCTCTCCTATACGTGATTCAGATCAAGCGGGTTGCATAGGATGCATACGCCAGACGAGTCATCCGTAACTGATTCGGTCATCATCTGAGTCGGCAGGCATAGCGCACACGATTTCACATCACCGCACCATATCGACTCCAGCTTGACACCTGGGCGGAAGATCACCAGTAATACGGTCGACTCAGTCCGCTGTGACTGTAGTGCGAATCACCGGGCGATGAGGTGGGCCTCATGTTGTCGCGCCCCATTTCGTCATACGGCGCCCGAATGCCGTGGCCGTCTGTGTAGAACCGATTGCTGCCACCACCCGTCTGCAGGGCCTGCAGAAACGCCTCCAGAGCCCAACCCGATTGGCCATTGGCCGTGTAGTTGGAATCGACTTGCCCTGAGCCGACGTAATAGATGTTACGCTCGGCAATGATGATCCGCGGTGGATTGTTATCCACTGTACGTTGACGGGCGCCGGTCGGCGGTACGTCGAAGAATTGATTGGGGCGTTTATCCGCCATGCCGGGCAGATACAACTGGCGCGAGGTATAACGGTAATCGGGGCCTTCCCAGATGCGGCTGCCGACGTTTTCCTGTCCGACGTCCTTGTGCGGGCAACCCAGCAGCGCCTTGATACCGTCATAATTGCCATCGACGTAATTCAGGGAACCGATGTAGAAACTCAGTGGTTTGACCAGCGTGGCTTCGTGCCAGTAGTACATCAGCGAAACGTTACCGGGGTCATCAGGAATATCCGGGTAGCGCACGTTGTAGGGCATGATTTCCTGATGGTCTTGCGCATACGCCAGAGCACCGAAGCCCAGGGATTTCTGGTTCGCCAGGCACTGGAGGTACAGCGCCTGTTTGCGGGCCTTGGTCAGGGCCGGCAATAGAATTGCAACCAACAGCGCGATGATGGAAATAACGACCAGGAGTTCGATCAGCGTGAAGCCTTTGCTGCGTTGCATATTGCACATCTCCGCATGGGGTGGATTGATGAACCGTGTATGCCGCGATAAACGCAAGGATCACGGCCAGGCGATCCTTGCGGAGGAGGAACGAAGTCAGTGTTGCATACGTCGCCTGTACATCAGATACGTCGCCGCGACAGCCAGCAGACCCAGGCCGGCAGGCTCGGGGATCACGACGCCGGCCAACGCTTCATCGAACGACACATCCGGGCCGGTTCCGTAGCCCCAGTTGTCACCGAGGATCTGCAGGTCCGCCAGATTGACGATGCCGTCCCCGGTGAAGTCAGCTTCTGCCCAGGTGGCGGTGGTGGATTGCCAGTTGTCGCCCAGAATCTGCAGGTCGGACAGATTGACCATGCCGTCGTTATTGGCGTCGCCGGGGTGCTGGATCACCGCGCCTTCGGTCCAGATGTCATAAAGTTCACCCGAGGTCAGCGTGTTGTTTCCGTCAATTGAAACGGTCAGAGCCTGACTGTAGATGCGCACATCATCGATCATCCCGTTGGCCACGCCGAAGCCTTCGCCGAGGCGGGTGTTCTTGCCACCTTCGCCGGAGGGACCGGTTTGACTGAGATTGCGTGGTCCCAGCTCGTTCAAGCCACGGACGTGATACACGCCGTCGAGATACACCTTGGACTCCTGTGCGGTGCTGTCATGCACGATGGCCAGGAAGTGCCAGAGGCTGTCGTCGATGCGTTGTTCGGGCTTGAGCAGCTTGTCGCCATTGATGCTCAGGTCGCGCATGTTGGCGTAGGGCTTGCCGCCGTTGCTGCCGTCGTCACCGCGGCGCACGGTGCCCAGAAAACCACCGTAGGTGCCAGGGTCCATGTTGACGGATCGGCTGTCCCACCATTCGGGACTCACGGCACCATTGACCGGCAACGGGTCCAGCTTGAGCCAGACGGTGAACGTGAAGTCGCCGGTGACACCCAGGGTGTTCAGATCGCCGATGGTCAGGTAGGAGGCGGTGGTCGAGCCACCCAGCAGGGCCTTGCCCATATCGACACCGAATTGATTGGTGCCAGCCGTGACGATCGCCACATCACCGGTGGGCACACCGTCCAGAACGCCGATCTGGTCATCGTAGGTGTCGTCGTCAAAGTTCCATTGGGCGATCAGTTGCCCCTGGGCCGTGCCGATGCAGAATGACGTGACCAACGCTCCGATGCCGATGAGATGAGTCTTGCAAGGCATGTGGATCCTCCAATCAAGAGAACAAGGGTGATCATGATCCGTTACAGGAAGAACTCGAATCTGCTGCGTTCGCTCCTTCATACATCCGATGCGATTCGTCATTGGTGATGACTCTGACTGTGTTCAATTCACATCTGCTCACTGACCTGACCAGCGGTTGTCCACTGGCATGCGAAAAAGACTTGACGCGGTTGGGCGTCAAGCCTTGGCGTAATGCGTTTTCATTTGCGTCGAATCAAAAGCACCGAAGCACCCGCCACCGCAAAGGCCAGGGCGGCAGGTTCAGGAACCGCGGCATGCCAGACGTCATAAAGATCGCCGGAGATCAGGGTATCGTTACCGTCCAGTGCGCCGTCAAGGGCTTCGCTGTAGATGCGGACATCGTCGATCATGCCGTCGAACCCGTCGCCGAGGCGCATGATCTTGCCGCCGTTGGTCAGGCTGAGATTGAAGGTGCCCAGCTCGTGGTCGCCGGACAGGACGCCGTCGAGATAGACGTTGCTGTTGAAGGCACCGCCGGGGGTGTAGGTGACCGCGACGAAGTGCCACTGGCCGTCATCCACGCGCGGGGAGGGTTTGAGCAGGTTGGTTCCACCGGTGGTGGTGTTTCGCATGTTGGCGTAGATGAGGCCGGTGTTGCCGCCTCCGTCATCGCGACGGATCGTGCCCAGGAAACCGCCGCCGGCACTGCCAATGCCATTGGTATCGCTGTCCCACCATTCGGGGCTGACGGTGGGCGTCACGGTGCCGTGCTTGAGCCAGGCGGTGACGGTGAAGTCACCGGTGACGCCGAGCGAGTTCAGGTCGCCGGTCGCCACGTAATCGGTGCCGGCAGTGCTGCCTGTCTGCAGGGCCTTGCCCATGTCATTGCCGAGTTGATTGGCGCCCGCAGCAACGATGGAAGCAGCGCCATTGGCCGTGCCGTGCAGTGTGCCGACCTGGTCGTTGTAAGTGTTGTCGTCGAAATTCCATTGGGCCACGAGGGCTGCATCAGCGTGGCTGCACAGCAACGCCAAAGCGAGCACACCCAAACCAATACAACATTGATGTGTCTTTCCAATCATGGGGTCTTCCTCCGTTTGAAGAAAAGGGGTTGAAGATGCACTAGCCACGTCAGATTGAACCACGACTCTTATGCATGGTTGTTGTCACCACCTTCTGCCTTGGGGGCAGCGGCACGAGGGTTCAAGGGCCGAATGTCAGATTCCACCAGTGACGGTTCGATGCTGAGAGTCACCCGTTCGTCTTCTTCCGGGAACTGGAGGCGGCGAGTGAGCTGCTCGACCGCGTGTCTTGCGACACTGTCCACGCCCAGATCAATGGTGGGTGGTATGGGATTCAGAGCCATCAGATAGGCATGCTCATTACCGCAGGAGATGACCGCCAGGTCCGGCCCGGGACGGATGCCGACATCCTGAAGCACGGGATAAAGGCAGGCGGTGTACAAGTCGGACAGGCAGAACATGCCGGTGGGCCTGTCCTCCATGGCCGCAAACTGGACGATGGCCGCCTCCAGGTGAGGCACGATCTTGTGCAGTGACTTGTCGTTTTCCCGCACATGCAGCCACTCGGGACACTTGAGCACAAAAGTACGGGCGCCGTTCTTTCTGGCATGATCCACAAAGCTTTCCTGGCGGCGACGGAAGTTGCCCAACATCGGCAAGGGATTGAAGCAGCACAGGTGCCGGTGCCCGGCATCCATCAGATATTGAGCTGCGCGTCGGCCGGCTTCCGCATTGCCCATCAACACCCTGACGCCGGTCCTGGCTGTGGTGTGCGTGGTCAACCAGACATGGGGAAAGCGGTTCAGGAATTCCAGCAGCTCTTCGTTGTCGGTGTCACCAGCCAGAAGCAGGCCGGCAACCTGTCCATGGCGCACCGCCGGGGGCAGAGCCTCGACACGGCAATCAGGCACGGCATAGACAATCACATTGACACCCAACCGAGATGCCGCTGCGGTGACCCCTTCGATCGTTCGAACAAAGTGGCTGGTGTGTAGTTGATACCCGGGACCCACCGCCAGAAGGGCAATGGTCAGTCCTTTTAACTGTCGGGCGTTTCTCACCAGTTGGACACCGCTGCGACGGCGGCGCTTTGGCTCATACTTCATCTCTTTGATCAGGGCGCGAACCCTGCTGGCTCGTTCGCTCGAAACACCAGGTTGGTCATTGATCACCCGCGAAACCGTGGCGGTTGATACCCCTGCCGCTTTAGCAATGTCTTCCAGTGCCATAAGCCCAGTTTATCCTTGCCAATCTAACTTACAAGAGTAAATACGCATTAAAAATTACGTATTTACGCTTAATAACATGTAAATATCTGTTATTTAATAGTTTACATTCTATCTATATTTGTAATATATTGCTTATGAAATAGTTTCGTTGGCGTTTCTAATCCGGATGAGCTTTGAGGAGTTCTGAGTCTGGCATCATGCAGCGACAGAGTCTGCATATCTCACGCGAACAGCACTGATTGGGGGGCAATACGGACAAACCGCCTGAGTAACTGGTGTCAATTGCTGCACATGTCTTAAGCCGGATCGCTACGCGATCCCGGTCGCCTGGGCCGCGTAGCGGCCCGGCTGTTGGAGAAAATGACGCCAGTTGCTCTGGAACTAAATGTTGGGCGCGAGCTAACGCCGTGTTCAGACATGCCTCACATTCAGTGAGTACCGCGCTGCTTCCCCGCTACGGCTCAGGCGATGGGATTCTGCAGCTCGCCGATGCCGTCGATGCTGATGCTCACGTGATCCCCCGACCGCAAGCTGATGTCGGAGTCGGGCACGATGCCAGTGCCGGTCAGCAGCACAGCGCCTGATCGAAATGAGTTGTCGCGGTAAAGGTATTCGATCAACTCCTGCGGGTTGCGCTTCATCTTCGCCAGTGTGATTGAATCCTCGTACAGCGTTCTGCCGCCGCGTTCGATTGTCATGGTGATGGCTGTGTCCGCAGGCAGGGGCTCAGATCGGATCAGGACCTTGGGGCCAAGGGAACAGCTTCCTGTATAGACCTTGGCCTGCGGCAGGTACAGAGGATTCTCGCCCTCAATATCACGAGCGGACATGTCGTTGCCGATCGTATAGCCGATCAGTTTCCCATTCGGAGTCACCATCAGCGCCAGCTCCGGCTCAGGCACGGTCCAGGTCGAATCGCTGCGGACCCGCAACGGCATGCCCGGGCCCATCACCCGCTGGTGGGTGGCCTTGAAGAACAATTCCGGGCGAGGGGCAGAATAAACGTGATCGTAAAATGCCGAACCGCTGGCGGCCGCCGATTCCTCCATGCGTGCAGTTCGGCTCTTGAAGTATGTCACACCGGCAGCCCAAACCTCCTGAGCCCCGATCGGCGCCAGCAGGTCAGCGCTTGCAGGCAAACTGCAGGGCATCCCGTTACCGGGCACACGCTCCGCGAGGTCTTCTTCAAGCGTGTCGCTTAACAGCAGCGTGTTCCAATCAACATCCGTCACCAGCCAGGCGGCATTGCCGATTTCCACGATCACGCCCCGCTTATCTCGACTCAGAAGCATGGACAGGCTCCTTGCTTTGCGTTTGTACATGGTGTTGTGGACACTCGATAAGTCTGTGTGCCACTTGTATCAGCGCGTGACGCGCTGCGTCCCTGGCCCAGGACACTTCGTCGCCCCACGACCTCACACGGGATCGCGCGTCAACTGGCCGTCGATCCGTCGCCAGATGGCGCGCGGATTATCATCCTGCAATTCCGGCGGCAGCGAAGATGCCGGGCTATTCTGGAAACAGATGGGCCGCACAAAGCGCGCGATGGCCGCGCTGCCCACCGATGTGCTGCGGGCCTCCGTGGTCGCGGGATAGGGCCCACCATGATGCATGGCGTGGCAGACTTCCACACCTGTGGGATATCCGTTGAAGATCAGTCGTCCGGCCCGTTCCTGCAGCAGAGGCACCAGCGCGTCGAATTGCTTCAGATCGTCGCCCTCGTGATGGATCGTGGCGGTGAGTTGCCCCTGAAGACTTTCAGCGACCTCTTCAAGTTCCTGTTTCGACCTGCAAATCACAAAGATGGATGCGGGGCCGAAGATCTCTTCGTGCAACTGGGGCAGTTTGAGGAAACGGCGGGCTTCAACCACCAGGGCAGCAGCCCTTGATGTCGTTGACGCACCGTTTTGTTCCGTAAGTGAGCTGGACTCAGATTTCCAGTCGGCCAGTATCCGGATCCCTTCGCTGCCTTTTGATCGGGCCAGGCTGTTGACATACGCTCCGCAGATGCCCGAAGAGAGCATGGTCATGGCGGGCAGCGCCTGGACTTGTTTTCCCACGGTTTCAAGCAATTGCTCGAGCTCTGCGCTGTGAATACCGATGAACAAGCCCGGCTTGGTGCAGAACTGGCCGGCGCCTAGGGTCATCGACTGAACAAACCCCTGTGCGATGGTGACGCCTCGGCGGCCAACCGCTTGTGGCAGCGCGAACAGCGGATTCGTGCTGCCCATTTCCGCGTGGACGGGAATCGGCTCAGGACGTTTCATGGCTGCATCGAACAGGGCGCGTCCGCCGCGCAGGGAGCCCGTGAACGCCACCGCCTTGATGTCCGGATGTTCCACCAATGCCAGACCAACGTCATGCCCGGGGCCTTGAATCAGCGAGAACACGCCCTCGGGCATGTCGGTGGCATCAGCGGCAGCGACGATGCAGGATGCAACCAGTTCCGACACGCCGGGATGTCCGGGATGAGCCTTGACGATGACCGGATTGCCGCCTGCCAGCGCCGAAGCGGTGTCTCCGCCGGCCACGGAGAAGGCAAGCGGAAAGTTGCTGGCTGCAAACACCGCCACCGGCCCCATGGGAATCAGCATTCTCCGCAGGTCGGGGCGCGGCAGAGGTTCGCGCTGCGGTAAAGGGCGATCGATGACCGCATCGACCCAGGAGCCTTCAATCAGAAGCTGGGCAAACAACCGCAACTGTCCCGTGGTGCGCCCGCGCTCGCCGATCAGCCTCGCTGCAGGCAAGCCTGTTTCCTGCTGAGCCCGGTGGATCAGCACGTCACCCAGGTTCTCGATCTGATCAGCGATGCGCTGGAGGAAGCCGGCCCTGTCCTGCGGTGAGCGTTTGCGATAGTCCCTGAAAGCCGTTGCCGCCGAAGTCACCGCGCGATTGATTTCACTCCTGGTCGCCTCGTGAAAAGCAGGAGCCAGCGCCTGGCGTTGGGCTGGATCGAATGCGGTGAATGTCGCCTGTCCTTCAGACGACGGGAGTCCTGCGATGATTTGTCCGCCGAGGTAAGTCACATGTGATCTCCGTTGCAATCCAACATAAAACGTCGCAGCCGGTGTCAAGGCATCAGTGCGCTCACCGGGATTCGCGTCACTTCGATGTCTTCCTTGTTGGTTGCGTAAGAAACCCACAGGTAGCCATCGTGCATGAACGCGCCGGGATAACTGTAGCCGAGCGTTTTGGACTTGCCTTCGTACCTTCTCTCGGGGGGGGCGCCGCGGACCAGGTAGGCACGATCAAAGTGGATACCGTCGCTGCTGAGCGAGATGGCAAGAGGCACGCGGCGAAGTTCGACGTTGGGGCAATTGATCATGAAGGCTGTGCCGTCGGGCAGGTTGCCGGCACATTGCATGCTGTCGGAATCGTACATGTTGGTGATCACGGGAGCGGACCACGTTTCACCGCGGTCAGCGCTGAGGAACGCCCACACGCGATGCGTGCGGTTGCCACGTCCTCCAGACTGGCGACCAACCATGGTGAGTTTGCCGTCAGGGCGCTCGAAGATGCTCGGCTCTGTGCCGTAGGTCAGGTTGCGGGTTTCCTTGCCGTCCGGGCTGACCCACTCGCGGCGAACCGGATGCAGGCCGACCCTGGCTTCCTTCATGCCGTTGAGGATGGTTTTGTTGTCGCTGTACCAGATGCGGGTGCCCACGGTATC
>CAYYGM010000144.1:0-10301 GCA_964471555.1 uncultured Phycisphaeraceae bacterium | reverse complement strand
GCCCTTGACCATCGATTCGTAAATCTTGGTCCGGCCTTCCACGTCGTCGCTCTTGACCGTCAGCAGTTCCTGCAGGATGTAGCTGGCGCCGTAGGCTTCCAGGGCCCAGACTTCCATTTCGCCGAAGCGCTGACCGCCGGTGCGGGCCTTGCCGCCCAGGGGCTGCTGGGTGATGAGACTGTAGGGGCCGGTGGCGCGGGCGTGAATCTTGTCGTCCACCAGGTGGTGCAGCTTCAGCAGGTACATGTAACCCACGGTGGTCTTCTGTTCGAACGGCTCACCGGTGCGGCCGTCGAAGAGCTGCACCTTGCCGCCCTTGGGCATCTTGACCAGCAGTTCGTTGGGGCCGTGGGCGCCGTTGGTTTCCGCCATGCGCTTATCCACGTAAGCGTTGGCTTCTTCCAGGGCAGCCCAGATCTCATCTTCCTTGGCGCCGTCGAACACGGGCGTGATCGCCTGGAAGCCCAGCACGCCGCAGGCCCAGCCCAGGTGGGTCTCCAGAATCTGGCCCACGTTCATACGACTGGGCACGCCCAGCGGGTTCAGCAGCACATCGACCGGCGTGCCGTCTTCGAGGAACGGCATGTCTTCTTCCGGCACGATGCGGGCGATGACGCCCTTGTTGCCGTGGCGGCCGGCCATCTTGTCGCCGACGCTCAACGGGCGCTTGGTGGCGATGTAAACTTTGACCATCTCCAGCACGCCGGAGGAAAGCTCGTCGCCGCGCTTCATGTGAGCGAGCTTGCGCTGCTTTTCCTTCTCGATGGCTTCGATACGCGGCCAGAACTGGCCGTAGACCGTCTCCGCCTGTTCGCGGGTTTCCTTGTTGCCCTTGATCCACTTGGGCGTGAAGGACTCGATCTGCTCGAGGATGACTTCGGTGATGTCCGAAGCACCGGCCTTCTGGCGGGTCGAGGGGTCGACCATGGCCGTGCCGGTGATTTCGTTGATCTGCTCCACCATTTCGCGGAACAACTGGGCCGCCCGCTCGTCCATGGACGCCTCGTACTCGCGCATCTCACGCTTGAGCTGCTTCTTCTGCTCGTCGCTCAGGTGCATGCGGCGGCTGAAACGCTTGGCGCCGATCACGATGCCTTCGGTCCCGGCCGGCACTTCCAGCGAATCGTTCTTCACGTCCTCGCCGGCCCGGCCGAAGATGGCATGCAGGAGTTTTTCTTCGGGCGTCAGTTCGCTCTTGCTCTTGGGCGAAACCTTGCCCACCAGAATGTCGCCGGGCTTGACGTATGCACCGATGCGGATGACGCCGTTCTCGTCCAGCATCGAAAGCATCTTCTCGCTGACGTTGGGAATGTCGCGAGTGAACTCCTCGCGGCCGAGCTTGGTCTCGCGGATCTCAACGTCGAACTCCTCGATGTGAATCGAGGTGAAGGTGTCCGCTTTGACCAGCTTCTCGCTGATGACGATGGCGTCCTCGTAGTTGTACCCGTCGAAGGTGTTGAAGGCGACCAGGACGTTGCGGCCCAGGGCCAGTTCGCCCTCGTGCGTGGCGGCGCCGTCGGCGATGATCTGGTCCTTCTTGACCTTCTGGCCCAGATCCACGATCGGCTTCTGGTTGAGGCAGGTCCGCTCGTTGAGACCGACGAACTTACGCAGCACGTACTCGTCCGCGTTGTCGATGATGATGCGCATGGCATCGACGTAGGTGACGGTGCCGGCATTCTTGGCCCGGATGACCATGCCCGAATACTTGGGCACTTCCTTTTCCATGCCGGTGCCGACGCAGGGCGGCTGGGTGCGGATCAGGGGCACCGCCTGCCGCTGCATGTTCGAGCCCATCAGGGCACGGTTGGCGTCGTCGTGCTCGAGGAAGGGGATCAACGCCGCGGACACGCCGACGATCTGCTTGGGGCTGATGTCGATGTAGTCCAGGTCGGTGTGCGGCACCTGGGCCAGGTCGCCATCGACACGGGCCAGAACCTGACCTTCCTTGATCTTGCCGCCCGGGGCCAGGGTGTCGGCCGGGCCGAGGGTGAGCTTCATTTCCTCGTCGGCACGCAGGTACTCGATCTTGTCGGTGAGCTTGCCGTTCTCGACCTTGCGGTAAGGCGTCTGCAGGAAGCCGTACTCATCGATGCGGCTGTAAATGCCCAGCGACGCGATCAGGCCGATGTTCGTGCCTTCCGGCGTCTCGATGGGGCAGATGCGGCCGTAGTGCGAGATGTGCACGTCGCGCACCTCGAAACCCGCCCGCTTGCGGTTCAAACCACCGGGGCCCAGCGCCGACAACCGCCGCTCGTGCGTGAGCATCGACAGCGGGTTGGTCTGATCGACCACCTGCGACAATTCGCCGCGGCCGAAGAAGTGGTCGATGGCGCTGCTGATCGACTTGGAGTTGATCAGGTCGGCGATCTTGGCCAGCTCGTCGGGATCCTTGACGCTCATGCGCTCCTGCACGGTGCGCTTGAGCTTGAGGAAGCCCTTTCGCATTTCCTCGACCGCCAGTTCATCGAGCGTGCGCAGGCGGCGGTTGCCCAGGTGGTCGATGTCATCGACGTGGGCCTTGTTGCGCCCGCCGGCCCGCAGGTCCAGCATGTACTGGATGACCTTGAGGAAGTCCTCGGCCCGGATCTTCATCTCGTTTTCCGGGGTGTTCAAGTCGAACTTGCGGTTGATGCGGAACCGGCCGACCTTGCCCAGGCGGTAACGGTTCTCATCAAAGAACTTCTCAGCGAAAAGCTGCTTGGCCTTGTCCACCTGCGGCGGGTTGCCGGGACGCAGGCGAGCGTACAGGTGCAGCAGGGCCATCTCGTGCTCGGTGACTTCCATGCCCTCGACGTGGGTGGTCTTTTCCTCACAGATGGTGTTGAGGATGAGCATGTCGGAGGGGTTGGCCACGATATCGACGGTCTTGAGCTTGCTGGCCAGGATGTTTTCGATCTTGGCGCCGACCTGGGCCCCGATGGGCACCAGCTCTTCGCCGGTTTCGGTGTCGATGATGGCCGCGGCCACGTAGTGCTCGGGACGCAGGTCGGTGACCTTGATCGTCTCGATGCCGTAGAACAGCTCGATCAGCCGGGTGGTGGTCGAGAAGTTCTCGTCGATGGCCCGCAGGAAGGTGGTGGCGGGGATCTTGGTGGACTGGTCGATGCGCATGACCAGCACGTCCTTCTTGGTCACCTCCAGCTCGATCCACGAGCCGCGCTCGGGGATGATGCGGGCCGAGTGCAGGGGGCGGTCCGCCTCGGCCGAGGCGATGGAGAAGTCCACGCCGGGCGAGCGGTGAAGCTGGTTGACGATGACGCGCTCGGCGCCGTTGATGATGAACTCGCCGCCGCCCATGAGCACGGGGATCTCGCCGAGGTAGATTTCCTCCTCGGGGATGGCCGGGGCGTCCTTGCGGACCAGGCGCACGCCGATGCGGAACGGCAGGCCGTAGGTCAACCGCAGCTCGCGGCACTCATCGGGGGTGTAGCGGGGTTCGTCCAGCTTGTAATAGAGATACTCAAGCTGCATGTTCCCGTCGTAGCTGACGATGGGAAACACCTCGCGCAACAGGGCTTCGAGGCCCATTTCGATATCGCGTTTATCGAAGGGCTTCTCCTGTTGCAGGAAGCGCTGGTAAGCAGCCAACTGGACTTGGACGAGATTAGGGATTTCCAGTGCGTCGCCGCACTTGGAATAGTCGCGCACAGTCTTCAGCAGCATCGACGTCCTCGATCTTGCGGGATGGATGGGATGGTATTCAGCTTTTGGTGTTCGCCGGCCCGATCACGCTCTTCGCGACAGCCCTGCCGCGAGCACAGCAGTATATGGCGCTTTGATCCGCCTCACAAGGCCAGCCCGGGGTGAATTTTCGGTTTTTACCCACTTTTGGCCCTGTCTTTGCTGCCCGGGCGGGATTCCTGACGGGCATAAAAAATTTAAGTTCATAATAAACAAAAATTTATGATATTCAAGCACACGGTGGTCCAAGCGCCTGACCCCAGTTCGATTGCCGGAGGACAAATAGGAAACCAGGCCTCGGTTCTTTTGCCTGGCTACACCGCAGCCCTCGCCGAACCTTCCGCGGTCAGTTGCGGATCTTCAGCGTCCTGCCCCGGGCGGCCGCTTCCATGGCGGTCAGGATCACGTTCATCGAGCGATAGCCCTCCGTGCCGTCGATCGACGGCGCCTTGCGCTTCAAAATGCAGTCGGTGAAGGTGTCGATCACGCCGCTTGAGGTCTGTTTGACGTTGCTGGCCATGGCCCCGACCTGGTGCAGTTCGCGGGTGCGGTCCTTGTAGGTGACGATGACGCCGTAGGTCGGGTCGGTGCCGATGTTCATCACGCCGTTCTGGCAGTAAAGGATGGTGGAGTTGTCCTCGGTGCCATAGCTGGTCCAACTGACCTCCATGCTGCCGATGACGCCGCGGGCCGAGCGCATGTAGATGATGGCGTTGTCGTCGATGTCGATCATCTTGCCGTTGAGGTAGCGTTTGTCGATGGTGGTGATGGTGCCGCCGACCTCGGTGATCTCTTCGCCCAGCAGCCAGCGCAGCAGGTCCGCCTTGTGCACGCCCAGGTCGCCGGTGACGCCCATAACCGCCTTGGCCTTGAGGAAGAACCAACTGCGCATGCCGTCGACCGCCCAGGACTCGGGGCCGGGGTGTTTGAAGCAGGTGCGGAAGGCCAGAACCTTGCCCAAGCGGCCGGAGTCGAGGATCTGCTTGGCTTTGACGTGGGGGGGCATCAATCGCTGGTTGTGGCCGACCATCAGGTATTTGCGGGCCTTTTTGGCGGCTTCGATCATGGCCTTGCCTTCGCGGCGGTTGGTGGCCATGGGCTTTTCGCACAGCACGTGCCGGCCGGACTTCAGGGCGTCGATGCTCATGGGCGCGTGCAGATAGTTGGGCCCGCAGACCACCACCGCGTCCAGGTCGTCGCGCTTGAGCATTTTGCGGTGATCGTTGTAAGCCTCCGCCCCGTACTTATCAGCCTGCTGCCGGGCCCGCTCCAGCACCGAGTCACTGACAGCCACCAGTTGAGCCTGGGGGTTGGCGACACACTCCGGAATGTGACGACGTGTGCCGATCGCTCCACAGCCGATGATCCCATACCTGACGCGCTTCATCTTTGGCTCCCGAATGCGGTTGAAAAAAAGTTATCTCCCCGGCCGGCGAGCATTCTAATGAAATTGTGGGATAATGTCGGAGTCGGCACCGGAGTTGCACCCGCCCTTGAGCACACCGCGAAACGCGATTGACCTGCCGCTGACGATCCAGCCGCAACCTGACGACACCACCTGTGGGCCGACGTGCCTGCAGGCGGTCTATGCCTATGACGGCTGCCACATCGAACTGGCCCGGGTGATCGACGAAGTGGGCAAGCTGGCCACGGGCGGCACGCTGGCGGTGCTGCTGGCCCTGCATGCCCTGGGGCGCGGCTACCAGGCGGACCTCTACACCTTCAATCTGCAAGTGTTCGACCCAAGCTGGTTCGCCCCGCGGCCGCTGACCGCCGAGCACATCGCCGAGCGGCTGAACAGGCAGGCTCAGGTCAAAAGCGACAGCGATCCTCGTCTGGCCGCAGCCACCCACGGGTACCTGGAATACCTGCGCCGCGGCGGGCGGCTGCACTTCCAGGATCTGACCAGCCGCCTGCTGAGCGATCAGTTGCGCCGCGGCAGGCCGATTCTCACCGGGCTCAGCGCGACCTATCTCTATCACGCCATGCGCGAAAGACCGCACGACGATCAATCCGACGATCTGGCCGGCACACCGGCAGGCCACTTCGTGCTGATCACCGGGCTGGATCCGGTCAAGCGCACGGCCACGGTCGCCGACCCGCTGCTGAACAACCCCGGCTACGCCCGCCAGCGCTACACCGTTCCCCTCTCACGCCTGGTCGGCGCTATCATGCTGGGCGTGCTGACCTACGACGCCAACCTGCTGGTCCTGCACCCACCCGCCCACCGTCATGAGCCCGCAACCACATCCGGCGGAGGCCGATTCACCGGCCGTCCCACCCCCGGAACCTCCGGAATCAAACCCCATGCCTGAATCCACGCGATTGATCGTGGTGGACAACCCCGCCCGCTGGAAACTGCACGTGCCCGGCGTGGAAGTCGTGGCGGCTCGAACCTACATGGCCGATCCCCGTTACGCCGCCCTCAGCAAGCCCAAGGTCTTCAACCTCTGCCGCAGTTTCCGCTATCAATCCACCGGCTACTACGTCTCCCTGCTGGCCTCGGCCCGCGGCCATCGTGTGCTGCCTTCGGTGGCGACCATCCAGGATCTGCGCCTGACCTCCATGATGCGCCTGGCCGGCCAGGAACTGCAGGAGATGATCGATGCCGCCCTGCGACCGTTGAAATCGGACCGTTTCGAGTTGAGCGTTTATTTCGGCCGCAACATGGCCGCACGCTACGACCAACTCAGCGCCGCCCTGTTCGACGCCTATCCCGCCCCACTGCTGCGGGCCTCCTTCCTGCGCCGCGATGAAATCTGGGAGTTGACCGGCGTGCGCCTGATCGGCGCCCACGAAGTGCCCGAATCGCACAGCGCGTTCGTCATCGAGCAGACCCAGCGCTACTTCGAACGCTCCAGTCCCCGCCGCCGCAAGAGCAACGGCCACCGCTACGACATCGCCATCCTGGTCAACAAACAGGACGCCACACCGCCCAGCAACGAGCGGGCCTTGCGCGCCTTCGAGGAAGCGGCCGAGCACGTGGGCATGCGTCCGCAGCGCGTCGGGCCGCAGGATTACGGACGCATCGCTGAGTTTGATGCGCTGTTCCTGCGCGAGACCACGTCCGTCGATCACCACACCTTCCGCTTCGCCCGCCGGGCCGCGGCCGAAGGATTGATCGTCATCGATGACCCGCTGTCGATCCTGCGCTGCACCAACAAGGTCTTCCTGGCCGAACTGTTGCAGCGCCATCGCATCACCGTGCCCCGCAGCGTGATCTTCAGCCGGGAGAACGCCGACAGCGTGGCCGAGCAGATCGGCTTCCCCTGCGTGGTCAAGGTGCCCGACTCCAGCTTCTCCATGGGCGTGCGCAAACTCGACAGCCGCGACACCTTCGACCAGGCTCTGGAGCAGATGTTCGAGGACACCGAGTTGCTGCTGGCCCAGGAGTTCGTGCCCACCGATTATGACTGGCGCATCGGTGTGCTGGGCGGTCAGCCGCTTTATGCCGCCAAGTACTTCATGGCCCGCAGTCACTGGCAGATCTACAACCACAGCAAACAGGGCGACGACGCCACCGGCAACGCCGAGACGGTGCCCGTGCACAGCGCCCCGCAGCGCATCGTCAAGGCCGCCGTGCGGGCCGCTTCGCTGATGGGCGAAGGTTTGTACGGCGTCGATGTCAAAGACGTCGGCGGCAAGCCCTACATCATCGAAGTCAACGACAATCCCTCCATCGATGCCGGCGTCGAGGACCAGGTGCTCGGACCCCAGCTCTACCTGAGCATCATGCGCCACTTCGTGCACCAACTCGACAGCCGGCCGAGGTGAAAATCCGCAAAATAGGTGTGAAAAGGTGTTAGCCAGTAAACAAAAGGGTGCCACGGCGGCGTGCGGCCGTGCTGCGCCGCCGTGCAGTGAAGATACGACACGGCCGACACGCGGCCGTGGCACCCTGATCGCATAGGTTCCCAACTTGAATTTCGAATTTCCCAGCTATCCCTATCACCTGTTCGAGCGCTTCGGCGTGGAACTGGAGTACATGATCGTCGATGCCGACACGCTGGACGTGCGGCCGGTGACCGACGAATTGCTCAAGACGGTCTGCGGAACCTACGAGCAGGAAATCCTGCCCGACGGTGATGAGTCGCCGGTCGCCTGGTCCAACGAACTGGTGTTGCACGTGGTGGAGTTGAAGACCGCCGAGCCCGTCGCTTGCTTGGACGGCCTGGGCGATCTGTTTCATCAACACGTCAAACGAATCAACACCCTGCTCGCCCCGATGAACTGTTTACTACTTCCGGGGGCCATGCACCCATGGATGGACCCGCACACGCAGATGAGGCTCTGGCCGCACCACAGCAGCGAGATTTACGAAGCGTTTGATCGCATCTTCGACTGCCGCGGCCACGGCTGGGCCAACCTGCAATCGACGCATTTGAACCTGCCGTTCGCCGATGATGACCAGTTCGGCCGGCTGCACGCCGCGGTGCGCCTGGTGCTGCCGCTGATCCCGGCGCTGGCGGCCAGCTCGCCGATCATGGACGGACGCGTCACCGGCATCGCGGACAACCGCCTGGCGGTCTATCGCCACAACGCCCGCCGCGTGCCCAGCGTCAGCGGGCGCGTGATTCCCGAAGCAATCTACAGCCGCGATGAATATCAGAACGTGCTGCTGCAAGGCATCTACAACGACCTGGCCCCGCTCGATCCGCAGGGCATCCTGCGCTACGAGTGGGTCAACGCCCGCGGCGCGATTGCCCGCTTCGACCGCGGCAGCATCGAGCTTCGCCTGATCGACGTGCAGGAGTGTCCCGCTGCCGATGAAGCGGTGCTGAAGTTGATCGCAGCCGCGATTCGTGCGCTGACCGAGCAGCGCTGGGTGCCGCTCGCTGAGTTGAAGCGCGTGAGCGTCGATGTGCTGGCGGACCTGCTGGATAAGACCACGCGACATGCGGAAAGCGCGACGGTCAGCGCGCCGCAGGTGCTGCGCTGTTTCGGATGCGCTGCCGCCATGTCGGCCGGCGATCTGTGGCGACGCTTGCAGCGGGAACTGTTGCCCGACCTGAACATGCCCGCAGGCGGCACGTTGGCGCGGCGGATGATAACCGCCTGCGGACCTGCGCCGAGCCGGCAGCAGCTAGTGGCCTTATGTCGTCAGTTAGCCCGCTGCCTGGCGGAAAATCGGCCGTTTGTGCCTTAGCCGCTTGCGGCTTCGCCTAGCCGTCCGCAACCACGATGCCTCGCCCACCGCGGCTGAGGATTCGCGCACAACCGCAGGCGGTTAATCAAAAAGTGCATAAAATAGTCCCTATCCTGCATTGTGGCGGTCCCGTAAAACACTACAATCTGGGTCAACCCTGGTGGGCGCAAGAACTGTTCCAAAAAAAAGATCGAGCTGACTCGGCGACGTTCGGCGGCGTCAGCTTCAGCGAAAGTTGCAACGGAGAAGCGAATCATGGACTTCAAGGCCTTGAATCAAGCCATCGTGGCCGGCAATCGTGACCAGGCCAAGCAACTGACTCAGCAGGCGATCGATGAAGGCGTCGATCCGCAGACCATCGTCGAGCAGGGGCTGGTCCCGGGCATGGCCATCATCGGTGAGAAGTTCAAGAAAAACGAGATCTTCGTGCCCGAGATGATGATCGCCGCCCGCGCCATGAAGGAATCGCTGGCCATGGTCGAACCCCTGCTGACCAAGGCCGGCATCAAGCCCAAGTACACCGCCATCATCGGCACCGTCCAGGGCGACCTGCACGACATCGGCAAGAACCTCGTGGCCATGATGCTCAAGGGCGCTAACTTCGGCGTCGTCGATCTGGGCATCAACGTCACCCCCCAGAAGTTCGTCGATGCCGCCAAGGAACACAAGCCCAACGTCATCGGCCTGTCCGCCCTACTGACCACCACCATGCCCGCCATGAAGACCACCATCGAGGCCCTCAAGCAGGCCGGCCTCAACGGCGTCAAGGTCATGATCGGCGGCGCTCCCATCACCCAGCAGTACGCCGACGAAATCGGCGCCGACGGCTACGCCCCCGATGCCGCCAGCGCTGTGGACCTGGCCAGCCAACTGGTCAGCGCCTGAGCACCGATACCCGCATAAGCAATCGCTGATCCCCGTAGCACCGCATTGTCGTGTGTTGCTACGGGGATCACTTTTCCTTTTCAGCCGTAGCCGTCTTCACCGCGGCCACAAGAATCTACGTACCGGAAAGCCACCAAGCAGTATCGCAGGCGCGACCAAACAGTACCCGGAAGCGGCCAAACTCAATTTCATATTTAACTTAAATATGTTCTTAAAAAGCCGGAGCCCCACAGGCATCTGATGCGGTTGATTCCAGGCGGGCGCGCACAAGCTGGCACGACCACGTCGTTTTTTTGCAAGTCGCGCAAAAAAGAAAGATCTGCCACGAAGGCACGAAGGTCACTCGCTCCATTTAGCCCCCGGTGAATACACCGGGGGCCGACGCTGCACCGGGCGCGAACACATCGGGGGCGCTCCGACGCGCTACGACCGCGGGGCCCCGCGTGTATTCACGCGGGGCTAAATGGGGATATGCGCGATTACATGACCTGTTGTCTCCCACGACCACCGGCGCGCACAAACTGGCCAGCATTTGTCATTTTTTCGCAGGTCGCGCAAAAAAATTTCTATTGCTGCCCGCGTCGGC